>NZ_JBPCEU010000013.1:0-106582 GCF_050971685.1 Leucobacter fengyongliangi
CGACGTGCCTCACCTAATATGCCCGCGAAACACTTCCGGTGCATCACGTAAAAATGCCCGCGAAACGGAATCATCAGTTTCATGGGAAGTGGGCTATCAATGCGTGCCAGACACGAGATCACACGAAAGTTCGCGAAGCAGTATGCCGCAGCGGCCAAGAAGGAGAAGAGCCGTCTCCTTGACGAGGTATGCGCGATCACGGGCTGGTCCAGAGACAACGCGCGCAGACAGTTACAAGCTGCGCTGAAACCGCGTCGGGTAGGGGCCCGGCAACGTAAGCCGCGCCCGCTGAAGTACTCACATGACGCGTTGAAAGTGCTGCAGAAAGTGTGGGCGTTCGCGGGCGGGATCAGCGGGAAATACTTGGCCGCGTCAATGGAACTCCAACTCATGCTGCTGGAAGCGCACGGCGAACTGGTCCCAGGCCGGGGCAGGTACAGTCACCACGTCGCGGACGAGTTGCTGGCAATGTCACCGGCCACGATCGACCGCTACCTCGCCCCAGCCCGCGCGAGGGACCCACTCCGCGGGATCGCCACCACCACGCCAGGCCCGCTGCTGCGGAACTCGATCACGATCAGGAAAGCCGGTGACGAGATCGAGGCCGTACCCGGGTTCTTCGAGGGCGACACCGTCGCACACTGCGGGCCCGTCTTGAAGGGTGAGTTCTGTCGCAGTGTTGATCTCACCGACATGCACACCGGTTGGACGTACACGCGCTCGATCCGGAACAACGCACACCTGCACATTCGTGACGCCCTCGACCGATTCATCAGCGAAGTGCCGTTCGAGGTGACCGGGGTGGATTTTGATAACGGGTCCGAGTTCATCAACTACGACGTCATCGGTTGGGCTGCAGAACTTGACATCTACTTCACGAGGTCCCGGCCGTACAAGAAGAATGATCAGGCCACGATCGAGTCGAAAAACAATCAGATCGTGCGCCGGTACGCGTTCTACTGGAGGTACGACACCGCGCCTCTGCTGAAGCTATTGAACGAGTTATGGCCGCTGGTGAACGATCGCCATAATTTCCTCACCCCCACGAAGAAACCCATCGGTTGGGCGACCGATCAAAGGGGGCGCCGTAAACGTGTCTACGATGAGCTCGCGACACCATTCGACCGGCTCCAGCGTTCCGGTGTGCTCAGCGCCGAGAAGACCGCCGAGTTGACCGGGTACCGTGACAGCTTGAACCCGGCCCACATCGCTCGCGAGATCGACCGAATCCAGCAGCGCCTCACCTACCTCGCGGCCGAGAAGACTCGCACGCTCGAAGCGATCGAACTCGCGAAAGCACCAAACGCGGCAGCCGGGGTCAAGCCGGCCCGCGCGAGCAGGAAACAGGCAAGCTAAGCTCGAGAATTACGCGGGCATTCTTATGTGAGTCACCGGTGGTGTTTCGCGGGCATATTTATATGAGGTTCCTCGGACCCCGGCGTACCTTGCGTATATTGATCGCGTAGCCCAAGTCGTGCCTCACATACTTTGATCGCGTACTTCTACGCTGAACGAGTATGAACAAGGGTGTGGTGTCAGTGGCGACACGAATCGAAATCACCAAACAGTTGAAACAGGCGTACAAGACCGCGGCGAAGTCCGAGAAGTCCGAAATTCTGGACCAGTTCTGCGCAACTACCGGGGTGTCACGCGTCACGGCCAGACGCTACCTCACCGACCCGAACCTCGGGGCGAAGAACGTCACCCGGATCGACCGCAGACACCACCGACCGACCAAATACTCGGCCGCTTCCAGGCGCGTGCTGGTGTGGCTGTGGCGGGTCATGATGTACCCGTGCGGGAAGTACATGCAGCAGATGCTCCCCGAATGGATTCCCCGGCTCGAAGCCCATCACGAACTCGTGTATGGCGAGCACGACTACACGTCTGAGGTGCGAGCCGAGCTGCTGCACATGTCTGCCGCGACCATTGACCGGTACTTACGTGAACACCGTCGGGCCCTCGAACTCAAAGGTATCTCGGCCACCCGGTCGGGCGCACTGTTGCGTACCTCGATCCAGATCAGGAAAGCCGGTGACGAAGCCGAAACAGAGCCTGGGTTTCTGGAGTGTGACACGGTCGCGCATTGCGCGCCGACATTGCAGGGTGAGTTCGCGAGAACGTTGACCGCAACCTGCGTGTATACGGGTTGGACGCACCTGGAAGTGCTGCGCAATAACGCCCGCGTACACATGATTGCCGCGCTCGAACGACTCGAGGCTGCGCTGCCGTTTGATATCGCGGGATTGGATTGCGACAACGGGTCCGAGTTCATCAACGACCAAGTCATCACGTGGGCCGGTGAGCGGAAGATTTTCTTCACCAGGTCCCGGCCCTACAAGAAAAACGATCAAGCCGTTGTCGAGTCCAAGAACAATCACATTGTCCGGAAGTATGGCTTCTACTACCGGTATGACACCGCCGAGGAACGAGATGTGCTCGCGAAACTGTGGCAGGTGGTGGGGTGGAAGATGAACTTCTTCACGCCCACGAAGAAGCCTGTCGGGTGGAGTGTGGACGGTCAGGGGCGCAGGCGACGCGTGTATGACGCCCCGAAGACTCCGTTCCAGCGGTTGCTCGAAGCGGGGGTGCTTTCTCACACCCAGGAGCGGATGTTGCGGGCGCAGTATGCGAAGCTCAACCCGGTCGAGTTGACGCGTGACATTGTGAGGTATCAGGACATGCTCATCACCAAAGCGCGATGGAAGACCGAGGTCCTTACGGCCGAGGTGGCAGACGCGCAGAAGAGCCGGCGGAAGCGGCAGGCTGGCGGCGTGAAGATTCACTCCGCATGACCCGGGGCTACGCGATCAATCTATGTGAGGCACGACCCGGGTTACGCGATCATCTTGACATGAGGCACCACGGACCCGGCAAGACGACAGATCAGCGACGCGGAGGGCGTTTCTTCCGCCTGCCGCGCTGCTGCCATCGGCGCTTGAGCCGTGAGCCGAGCCGACGCGAGCGGTAGACGAAGTCGTCGAGCTCCTCGCGAACGGTCGGATCCTCGCGGCTGTCGCGCGGGGGTGCGCCGGCGACACCGATGACGGCGATCAGGGCGGACATGATGAGCAGCTGCGTGATCCAGAGGGCGATCTCCACGCCTGCTCCTTTCGATGGCCCGGGTCGGGAAGACGCTCCGGCGCATGCGGCCGGTGGCGACCGCTGCTGCTCGAGGAAGGCGTCTTCCTCTTCGGCGTCGGTCGTGCCGCGCCGGGCCTTGCGCGCTGCGGCTCGTCGCTGCTGCCGCAGCACGGCTTCGCTGCCCGCATTCAGACCGCGATGCTCCTGCCGGGCGGCGTAGACGACGCCGAAGGCGGCGATGAGGATGAACACATACCATTGCAGCGCGTAAGAGAGGTGCGGGCCTTCATCGCGCTCCGGTGGCTCGGGGAGCACCCCGGTTTCGGCCTTGGGGGTTTCCCCGATGAGCATGCCGTACGCCCCGGTGTAGGCCTCATCGAAACCGCCGATCCGGGCGATCTCGGGCAAGTTGATACTGGCGACCGTGCTGCCCTGAGCGAGGCGCCCGGCGATCTGCGGTTCACTCGCCCGAAGTCGCACGTCGACCTCGACCGGCCCGGTTGGGGCTGCAGGAATGCTGTCGAGCCAGGCGTCGCCCGCATTCGCCTCGTTGCCATTGACCGGCACCCAGCCGCGGTCGACGATGAACATCAACCCCTGATCGGTGCGCAGAGCTTGGAGGAGATGTGAGCCGACCCCTTCGGGGCCGGGTCGGTTGCGGGCGAGGAAGGGGTTGCCGAGGTACTCGCCGCGCACGGTGGCGGTCTGCCATTTCAGTGCGTCTTCGTCGAAGCCAGCAGGGTCGGGCACAGCGTCATCGAGCGGGATAGCTGCGGCGTCGTAGTTCTGCTCAATGCGCGCGATCTCCGCTCGGGCATCGGCTCGCCGGTCGAACTGCCAGTCAGCGAGCCAGACGCAGACGATGCAGAAGATGACGAGGAGGACGTAGTACCCGAGCCAGCGGCGCGATCGCAGGAACGACCAGCCCGGTTGCGATTGGGGCGGCTCCTGGGGTCGCTCATGTCCTCCGTGGACTGGGCCCTGCCCGGAGGTGGCGGTGTGTGTCGTCATGCCGCTCAAGGGGTGCGCAGCATGCCGGAGTCGACACGGAGTGTGAGGGCGGCAAGCATCATGCCGGTCATCCTTTCCTGAGCCGCCCGCAGCTGGGCGGCCTCGCTGCTACGGCAGGGAGCTGAAGCCTTCGAGTGTGATCTTCCCGACCGCCGTGCCGCTCTCGATGAGGCGATGGGCTTCGGCGACGGTCGCGGCGTCGATCTCGCCGAGCGTGCTGGTCAGCGTGCTGCGGAGCTTCCCGGCGTCGACGAGCTCGCCGACCTGTCGGAGGATCTCGCCCTGCTCGGCCAGGTCGAGGGTCTGCAAGCGAGAGCGCATGAACACGTCTTCGGGGTGCAGTGAGATGCACTTCGACTGGAACGGCTGCACGTCGAGCTCGGGGTGATCGGTGTACCCGAAGCGCCCCTGCGGGGCGAGCAGTTCGAGGATGTCGCCCTGTCTCTCCTCGGATCCCGCGGTGGAGAGCACGAAGCCGGGCGCCCCGAGGCCGAGCTCGGCCACCTGTGGGGTGAGCGGCCGGCGGTGGTCGAGGACGTGGTGGGCGCCAAGGTTCGCACACCACGCCTTCGTGACTGGGCGGCTGGCGGTGGCGATCACGGTGACGTTGGTGAGGGCGCGCAGCAGCTGAATGGCCATCGACCCGACTCCCCCGCCCCCGCCGATGATGACGACTGCGGATGCGGCTCCCGGGACGGGCCGCGTCACCTCGAGCCGGTCAAAGAGCAGCTCCCACGCGGTGAGCGCTGTCAGCGGCAGCGCCGCCGCGTGCGTGTCGCTCAGCGAGGCCGGAGCGTGAGCAGCGAGGTGGGCATCGACGATCTGGTATTCGGCGTTGCTGCCCGGCCGGTCGATCGCTCCCGCGTAGAAGACGCGGTCGCCAACGGCGAAGTGTTCAAGCAGCGGTTCGTCCTCGACGGACGCGCCGAGTCCGACGATTGTGCCAACGGCGTCGTAGCCGAGAACGCGAGGCTGCCCGGCGCGGGGTTGCTCGGTGGCGCGAATCGCACAGTCCACCGGGTTCACGGAGACAGCGTGCACCTGCACCAGCAGATCGTGTTCCTCGGCTTCGGGTATCGGCAGCTCGACGTCGCGGAGAGCCCCGTCTTCGTCGAGGGGGCCTGGGTGGGTATATCCAACGGCCTTCATGTTTGTCCCCTTTCCTGCATGTAGATGAGTCGTGGGCTCCGGCACGAGTGCGGCGTCACCGGTTGCGGCCTCTGCGCGCGGCACGGCATGGGGCGTCGGCGTGCCAGAGGCGGGTCTTGAGCGGATGCGGTGTCTAGAGGTGACATCGTGCTAGATGAACGGGGTCGGATCGATGAAGTTGCCGCCGGAGAGCACTTCGTAGTGGACATGGCAGCCGAAGCTCATCCCGGTGTTGCCGACGTAGCCGATGACAGCTCCGGCGGGCACCCATTGGCCGGAGACCACCGGCGGTGTGCCGATCTGATGCGCGAAACGGGTCTGATAGCCGTTGTCCTGGTTGAGGTAGGTCATGTATCCGCCGAAGTTGTCGACCCAACCGGCGACGGCGACGGTGCCGGAGGAGGGCGCGACGATGGGGGTGCCGCAGCCGGCTGGGAGATCGAGCCCGGTGTGACTCGGTGGTTGCCGGAAGTAGGTGGAGATCCAGGAGATCGGCACCGGCTGGTACCAGCCGGCACCGCCGGGGGTACCGCCGCCACCCCCACCGCCGCCACCTCCGCCGCTCTGTTGCTTTCTGCGCTCCTCCTCTTCGGCGCGGAGGCGTTCCTCGTAACCGGCGACCGTGTCGGTGGTCGCGTCTTTCAGAGCGGCGAGCTGCGCCTCGAGCTCACGCTGCTGCGCTTCTTGCGCGAGGAACGTAGTGCGCTGTGCGTCGAGGTTCTCAGCGGCGGTCTGGGCCAGCTGTTCGGCATCGGCTCGCAACTGATCGCGCTCCGTGCTCGCGGCGTCGGCTTGCTCGCCCAGCGAGGAAGCCGTGTTGCGGGCGAGCTCAGCACTCGCGGCGATGGTGGTGTTGCGCCGGGTGGCTTGCTCCATCATCGCGAGGCGGTTCAGCAGGGCGTCGGTGGTCGCTGCGTCGGCCTCGAAGAACATGTCGGCACTGCGGTCGATACCGCCGGAGCGATACATCTGGCCGACGACGACCCCCGCTTGGTCTGCGGCGACGTTGGCTTCCTCACGGCTCTTGTCGGCCTTCGCTTGGAGCGTCTCAGCGCGGAGCGCGGCGTCGGCTGCTGCGGTCTCGGCGTCCTGCCAGCTCGCGTTCGCTTGTTCGGTCGCGACCCGGAGCAGCTCGAGCTCCGCCAGGCTCTGCTCGAGCAGTCCTTCGATCTCCGTGACTTTCGCGGCGGCGGCCGCCTCGTTCCGCTTCGCGGCCTGCACGTCGTCCCAGGTGGGCAGCTCGACCCCGTGGGCGGGCGTCGCCCCTCCCGAGAGGAAGAGGGCGAGGCCGACCAGGGCGGCCGCGAGAGCGCCGACGAGCCGGCGTCTCCGAACGCTTGAGGTGATATTCATCTGTCTGCTCCTCCTGTCTGCGGAGTGTGAACGGTCGGATCCTGGGTCTCTAGTCGCGAGGCCGTTTGATGAGTGCTCCGGCGATCAGGAAGACGCTGCCGGCGATGGGCTGGGCGAGGATCCAGAAGATGCCGCTGAAGTTGAACGGATAGACGGGGTTCCAGAGCACGGCGATCGCGACGAAGACTGGCACCCACCACCAGTGGCGGGCTTGCACCGCGAACCAGGCGACGATGAGCGCGAGGATAGCGATGATGAAGCGGAAGACGGTGAACCAGTCGGTGCCGATGAAGGCGACCGCGACGATGAGTAGGGCGAGTGCGATGAATCCCGGGAGCAGCGCGTTGCGCTGGTAGGACGGGGGCTGCTGTTTCTGACTCATGAGTCCGTCGTTTCTGCTCGGGTGGTTACGGGACTACTGGTCGGCAGTTCGGCCTCGGCGCTCTCGACCGAATCGTCGGTATCTCGAGCGCGGGAGGCTGCGTGGAGGCGCCAAGCACCGAGGGCATAGAGCACGACGCCGGCCCCGATCGCGACGTCGGCGAGGTTGCCGATGAACAGGTGACCGTAGGCGAGGAAATCGGTGACCGCACCGCTGCCGAATCCTGGCGGGGCGAAGATGCGATCGGCGAGGTTGCCGAGGGCACCGCCAAGGATCAGCCCGATCGAGGCGGCGTAGATGCGGTACTTCGTGCGGAGGGCGGCCCGGATAAGGAGCACGGAGGCGACGATGCCGAGCAGCGTGATGAAGGGGGTGAGCTGGGCACCGATCGAGAACGCGGCCCCGGTGTTGAAGGCGAGCTGCAGCCCGAAGAGGTCGCCGAGCACGGGGATGCGGTTCTCCGTGTCGAGGAAGTGCAAGGCGAGTTGTTTGCTGATCACGTCGACAGCGATCGTGAGGGCGGCGATGGCGCAGCTGTAGACGAACAGCAGTCGGCGGGAGGGACGGCGGCTTCGGGGCTGCGCCGACGGGCCGGTGCGCTCATCGGCGGGCGGGTCGTGCGGGAGTTCGTAGGTCATGATGCTTTCGGCGGGAGTTCGGCTGCTGCGCCGCCCTTTGCGGAGGCAGGCGCGGGCGGGAGGGAGGTCGTGCGGCTCCGTCGCTCGAGCAGGCCCAGTGCGAGGAGCCCGCCGAGCGCGGCGATGGGGATGATGAGGGTGAGGGTCGGGCCGACGAGCACGGCCGGGGTGAGCCCGGTGCGCAGTGGTACGGCGGTGACGGCGGCCGCCGGAGAATCGGCGGGTGCGCCGTCGATGATGGTGCCGTCGGGGGCGATGATCTGGCTGGTGCCCACGGTCGATACGTTCACGACGGCACGTCCGGTCTCGATGGCGCGCATACGCGCGAACTCGAGCTGCTGCAGGTTCTCGTCAGTGCCCCGGAAGTCGGCGTTGTTGGTCTGGAAGGCGTAGAACTGCGCACCGCCCCGCGCCCCGTCCCAGATCACCGAGTCGTAGATGACATCGAAGCAGATCGCGAGCCCGACTTGGATGCCGTCGACGGAGACGAGCGGCGGGTTCGTACCCGGCGTGTATTCGCGTTGGATGAGGCCGACCAGGTCGGGGACGATGCGTTCGTAGAACCACCGGTCGGGCACATATTCGCCGAAGGGCACCGGGTTCACCTTGTCATGCATCTGCTCGGCGCTGCCGACCTCCCAGAGCATCGACGTGTTGTAGGTGTCCTCGCCTCGCGCGGTGGCCGCATTCATGAGGAGCGGGGCCTCGGCGCTTGCGACGAGCTCGTCGAGAGTGCGAGCGGTGGCCGGGGTGTTCAGCGGATCGGAATCGACGCCGCCCTCGGGCCACACGAGCAGATCCATCGGTTCGCCGAGGAGTGCGTCGCTCGCTTGTCCTTGGGCGGCGAGCACATCGCCGGAGCTGCGCGTGTCGAAGTAGCCGGCGGGCCCGTCGCCCTGCACCCAGCCCACGCGGAGGCTGCCCGCTTCGGTTGTGGGGAACGCCGGCGCTAGCAACAGGGCAAGGATCACCGCTGCGGGCAGCAGTCCGGCGAGTCTTCGTGGTGCGCGCCGGGCAGCCCAGTCGACAACGGTGGCGCAGACCCAGACGACGAGGAGGGTGAGGCCGGTGACGCCGACCCAAGAGGCGGCTTCGGCGAAAGGGCCGCTCGCCTGAGACATCCCGATTCTGCCCCAGGGGAACCCGCTGTAAGGCCAGGTTCCGAGGAAGAGTTCTCGTGCGGACCAGAGCGCCGCGACAAGCGCGGGGAGCAGCAGCATGCGGGCAGTGCGATGTCGGAGGGCAGCGCCCCAACGGTAGGCGAGCGCGATCGGGATCGCACCGAGCGCGACGAGCAGCGATTCGAGCCCGGCGAGCGCGACCCATGGGATCGGGCCGAGGAACTGCACCACCCACATGAGATGTGTGAAGTAGAATGCGGCGCCGTAGGCGAGACCCACGAGGAACGCGCCCCCGATGCTGCGGCCCACAAGCGTCCAGAGCCCACCGGCGATGCTCAGGAAGGCGAACGGCCACCAGCCCGCACTCGGGAATGCGACGTCGAGTAGTAGGCCCGAGAGGGCGGCGACCGGGATCGCCGCGACCCACGTTAGGCCGTGCATCAGGCCGCTGCCGCGCAGGTCACCCGCGCCACGGCGCGGTGCGGTGCGGTATGCTTCGGGGTCGTCGCGTTGCGTTGATTTCGCGGTGATCGTCACTGCGGCTTCCTTTCTGATGTCCGTGTCGGTCAAGGAATGGCCGAGGGCGGGTTAGCTGATGCCCGAGTATGCGTGGAGGCCTTTGAAGAACAGGTTCACGATCGTGAAGTTGAAGATCACCGCGGCGAAGCCAACGAGCGATAGCCACGCGGATCTCGTGCCCCGCCATCCTCGGGTTGCGCGGGCATGGATGTATCCGGCGTAGATCACCCAGATCACGAACGTCCATACCTCCTTGACGTCGAAGCCCCAGTAGCGTCCCCAAGAATCGTTGGCCCATATCGCTCCGGCGATGAGGGTGAATGTCCAGAAGATGAAGCCGAGGATCGCGAAGCGGTAGGCGAGCGTTTCGAGCACTTCGGCCCTCGGGAGCGTGCGCAGGTAGCCGCGATCCGGGGCGACCTCTTCGCCCCCGGTGGCCTTGATGCGCTCGCGGCGTGCCTGTAGCAGCTGCATCGTCGATAGGCCCGCCGCGATCGCGAGCAGCGCGGTGGCGAGCGAGGCGACGAAGACGTGGATGATGAGCCAGATGCTCTTGAGCGGATCCATCAGCGGGGTCACTTCGACGTAGAAGGAGATCGTCGATCCACCGAGGAAGAACACCACCATGCCGACGATGAAGACGCCGAGGAACCGGAGGTCGTACCAGCGCAGGGCGGCGAGGTAGACGGCGACGATCAGCAGGGTGCCGATGAGGGCGAACTCGTACATATTCGCCCACGGCACCCGTTCGGCCGCGATCCCGCGCGTGACTGTGGCGGCGAGATGGAGCGCGAAGCCGAGGGCGGTGAACGCGATGCCGAGGCGCGCGAAGTAGCGTCGTGACCGTTCGGCACCGGGCACGCGGAGGCTCCCCTCCCCTCCCCCGTTCTGCGGGGAGGCTGCGGGGCCTCCGGCCGCGCCGACGAGCGCGGCCTCCCGCTGTTTGATGGGTGCGGCCGAGGCGCGCTGCGAGAGGTCGTAGGCGAAGGCGAGGAACGCGAGGACGTAGATCGTGATCGCTGACCAGACGGCGAGCACGGAGAACTCGTCGAGCGCGGCCTGCAGTTGCAGATCCATGGCTACTCCTTGCTCTCCGCGATCGCCGCGTCGAGGGCGTCGGTGATGTCGGTGACGGTCTGGGGTTGCAGCAGCTCACCGTTCAGGAAGAACGTCGGGGTGCCGCGCACGCCGAGCGACATGCCGGCGTTGTGGTCTTCTTCGACCCTCGCTTGGGTTGCAGGGTCGGCGACGGCCGCATCGAAGGCGTCCATGTCGAGTCCGAGCTCCTCGGCGTAGCCGCGGATCTTGTCGGCCTGCGAGTCTTGCTGCTCCGCCCATTCGGACTGCGACTCGAAGAGCTTCTGGTACATCTCCTCGAACTTGCCCTGCTGCGACGCGGCCTCGACAGCGATGGCGGCGTTCATGGAGTTCGTGTGGTTGGTGATGAAGTAGCGGGCGACATAGGTGATCTGCCCGTCGTACTGTTTGCGGATCTCCTCGATCACCGGGTAGACGGCGCCGCAGGCCTCGCATTCGAAGTCGAGGAACTCGACGAGCACGGGTGCACCCTCGCCGGCGTCGTCGAGGACGTGCGAGTTCTCCTGCACGAGCGGCACTTCGCTCTGCGTGGGGGTTCCGCCGCCCGTTCCGCCGCTGTTCGACGCCTCGCCGGGCGCCTGGACTTCGGGCCGGTTGAGCACCGAGATGAGGATCAGGATGAGCGCGATGAGCAGCACGGCGGGAATGGCGATGAGTGCCGCCTTCTGCGAGGTGCTCAGCTTCTTGTTCGGTTTCTGCACGGTGTGCGGGGGCCGGTTCATGGGGTTCCCTTCTTGAAAAGCGGTGACGGTAGTTGCTCGGCGATGGCCGAGAGGTGGCTGGTGCGGAACTGTTCGACGGCGCGCTCGAGGCCTGGATCCTCACCGCGGGCGAGGCCGGCGTACTCGATCTTGACCTTGCGGCCGCCGACGACTGGTCGGGTGAGGGTGGCTTTCACCCAGAGCCGACGGCGCGGCACGAGGAGGCCGGTGATGAGGCCGACCGTGGCGAGGATGGAGAAGACAAGCACCCAGGTGGCGCCGGTGTCGCGCTGGATCTGCAGCGAGACGAAGCGCTTGATCGACTCTTCGGCGCCCTCGGTGACGGTGAGATCCTCGAAGGTGATAGTTCCCATCCCGTTCGGGAGGTCGGCGGTGTCGCCGGGGGTGAGCTCGATCGAGTCGATACCGGTGTCGCCGCCGGTGATCTGGGTCATCGATTGGGTGTCGAGCTGGTACACCGAGCGCGGAGTGCCGTCGTCAATGCCGAGGTCTCCTGTGAACACGTTGAACGTCATCATCGGGTTGTAGAGGTCGGGGAACACCGAGTAGTAGGCGCCGGTGTCCAAGGTGCTCTGCGTCGGGTACAGGAAGCCGATGAGCCCGACCTGCTCAGGCAGACCGTCGGGGACTTTGATCACGCCGAGCGAGGTCATCGCGGAATCCTGCGGGAGGAAGGGCTGGGGTTCCTGGTAGACGACGTCTCCGGCGGCGTTGCGGATCGTGATCATCGGCGCGTAGCCGTTACCGAGGAGGTAGATGCGGTCGCCGTTCACCTCGATCGGTGCGTTCACCCGCACGGTCTCGGCACGGGTGTCGTCGTCCCCGGCCTCTCGGATGGAGAGGTGGGCAGCGAAGTTGCCTGCCTGCCCCGCACCGGGCTTCCCAGGGTCGACGTACTCGACGTCGAAGCTGTCGAGGCTCAGTGCGTAGGGGGTGAGTGAGCTTCGGTCGAAGTACCGTCCTGGCGAGAACGAGGAGTAGGCGCTCTCGCTGTTCACGAAGGTGGTGCCTTGGACGATGACGCGATCGCCGGTGTAGTTGAGGCCGGTGCTCAGCAGCACGGTCACGAGGATCCCGACGAGTGCCGAGTGGAAGACGAGGTTGCCGGTTTCGCGCAGGTAACCGCGTTCGGCGGATACCGACCAGGAAGTCGCGCTGTCGTAGCGGGCGGTGCGGTATCCGCGGCGTCGCAGCTCGCTCTCGGCGATCGCGATGGCCTGGGCGACGTCGGCTTCGGAGGTGCGATCATCGACGAGTTGCAGATCGTTGGAGGAATAGCCGACCATGCGCTGCAGCCGGGCCGGGGTCTTCGGCGCCGGCGCGCGGAGCGCTTTCGCATGATGCTTGATCCGCGGGATGATGCAGCCGATGAGGGAGACGAACAGCAGCAGGTAGATGGCCGAGAACCAGGCCGAGCTGTAGACGTCGAACAGCTGCAGTTTGTCGATGGTGGGGGCGAGCTCGGGGTTGTCGTCGAAGTACTTCACGACGCCGTTGGGGTCGGCTTGGCGCTGTGGGAAGAGCGAGCCGGGGATCGCGGCGATCGCCATGAGCAGGAGCAGGATGAGCGCGGTGCGCATGCTCGTGAGCTGCCGCCACCCCCATCGGAGCCAGCCCTGCCACCCGAGGCCGACGTCGCCGCTGCCGCGTTCGGTGGAGTCGACGTGATCGCTTGGGCGTGCGGGGAGGGTATCGTTCTCAGAGCGGGAGCTGGACATTCGCCATCACCCCCTGCAGGGAGGACATGAGGCGCGTCCAGAGCCCGCTTACCATGAGCAGGCCGAGCACGACGAGGACAACTCCGCCGGCGATGTTGATGGCGCGGATGTGACGCCGCAGGAACGACATCGAGCGGGTGGCCCAGCCGAGCCCGAGGGCGAGCAGCAGGAACGGGATACCGAGGCCGAGCGAGTAGGCGACGCCGAGCAGCCCCGCACGGACGGGGTCGCCGAGGTTCCACGACACGGAGATGATCGCGGCGAGGGTGGGCCCGATGCACGGTGTCCAGCCGATACCGAGGGCGAGACCGAGCAGTGGCGCCCCGGCGAGGCCCAGGCGTGAGCGGAAGCGGGGTCGGACAGTGCGCTGCATCTTGCGGAAGACCCCGACGAAGGCGAGCCCCATGACGATCACGACGACGCCGAGGATACGGGTGGCGATGTCGGCATAGGCGAGGAAGACCTGGCCGAAGACACCTCCGAGCACGGTGACAGTGACGAACACGATGGAGAATCCGGCGATGAACAGGAGAACACCCAGGAGCAGGCGGCGGCGCTGTGCGGTGGTGCCGCGGGCAGGTGCAAAGCTCGGCTCGACGGGGGCGACGGCGGAGCCAAGGTAGCCGAAGTAACCGGGTACGAGCGGAAGCACGCAGGGGGAGGCGAAGGAGACGAAGCCGGCGAGTGCGGCGATGAGCACACCCGCCCAGAGTGCGCCGTCGAAAACGAGATCGCTCGGGTTCATGGCGTCTCCGCGAGTGCGTCGGCGACGAGCGTGTCGAGGATGGAGGCGGACTCGAGTTGCCCGATGATGCGGGCCGCGACGCGCCCCTCGCGGTCGAGCACGAGCGTGGTGGGCGTGGCCTGGATCGGGGTGACGCCGGCGAAGGCCTGCTTGACGCGGCCGTCGTTCACATCGATGATGCTCGGGTAGGTGATGCCGTTCTCTTCGGCGAAGGCGACGGCGGTTGCGGGCTGGTCGTAGATGTTCACACCGAGGAACCCGACGCCCTCATCCTGGTAGTTCAGCCAGACCTCCTCGAGCATGGGGGCCTCGATGATGCAGGGGCCGCAGGCGGCGTACCAGAAGTTCACGACGTACACCTCTCCGGCGTAGTCGTCGCTGGAAACCGGGTCGCCGTATTCGGTGGTGCCGCTGAAGCTCACGGCGGCGCCACGCTCGTCGACCGGAATCTCGACGATGCGGCCATCAGAAGTGCCGCTTCGTTCACTGCCCTGCTGGTACTGTTCCGACATCGGCGCGGCGGCTGTGCAGCCGATCAGCCCAATGCTGATTGCGGCGGTCGCTACGAGTGCGGTCAGCAGCAGGTACGTCGGTTTGGACGTCCTCAAGTTCCTGGTTCTCCTCATTCCTCAACGCGTGGTCGCGGGCATGGCGGACGTGCCGGCCCGTTCCTGCCTCAGGGGGCAGCGTGAGGGGCGCTTAAATGCGCAGGAGGCTGAGGTCGTGCAGGCCGAAGCGATGCCTGCCGCGATGATTGAACGCTGCAGTTGCGGCGATCGGAGCGATCTGGGGGCGCTGGCGTTGGAACCGCATCTGCCTGCAGCGGAGCGCGAAGACGATCAGGATCGCCAAGGCAAAGCCGCAGAGTATCCCGAGCAGGCAGGTGACAACACCGATCAGGATGTCGTCGCTGGCGGTGGTCTCCCCCACGGTGTCGGCGAAGTGTCCCACTGCGGCGTCGAAGGAGGTGGCTGCGACCGTGTTCGAGGCGGCCGCCGGCGCGGAGAAGCCGACATCATCGGCGTGGGAGACGCCCCACAAGCCCACGACGGTGACGATTGCGGCGAGGAGCAGCGTCGCGGCTCTCATCGTGAATCGTCGCCGCGTGATGCGGGCACTGCGGGGAACTGAGGACACACCCCGATTATACCGAGCGGGTTCAAGGCGATCATGGGAGTGGACTGACGCGCACGGCATACTGCACCCTATTGAAGAGCGATGAGCAGGCTGAGCAGGCCCATCACGAAGGTGTAGGGAGCGAGCGTCATCTTCTCGTATTTGCTCTTGGAGAGCAGGCTGAGGATCACACTGAACCCGAGGTGAGCGACGATGAGCCACATCACCCAGAAGCTGAACTCCCCGGGCAGCACAGCGATGGTGCCGCTGCGATCGAGGGCGATGAAAGCGATGAAGGCGTAGCGGAGCACAGCGGAGATCGCGCCGAGGCGGAGGTTGAGCGGGAGCGTGATGTGTTCCCCGCCCCACGCGTACTTGCCGAGCGGTGCACCGGCAGCCAGGGCGATCTGGAAGATGGCCAGCACGCCGAGCATCGCGGTGAGCGCGAAGATCAGGATCGTCGCCATCACTGCTCCTTTCCGAACTTCGCGGCGAGGTAGGCGTTGTAGGCGTCGAGTTCCGCGTCCTCTTGAGCTTCTCGACGTTTCGCTTGCCGCAGATCGCTCGTGCGCCACTTGGAAATGGTGACGATGAGCACGATGATCAGCGGCAGCTCGCCGTATGACCAGATCAGGCCGCCAGCGATGGCCTGGTCGAGAGCGCGGCTGATCCCCCACGCTTCGGGGTCGGTGGCGTACCAGCGGAACATGGGCTCGGTGCTGCGCAGCAGCACGAGCCCGAAGATCGCGTGGATCTGGATCTCGAGGAGCACGTCGACGATGCGTACCACGAACGATGGGGCGCGCGGCAACGGGTCGAGTGACCACAGCGGAGCGCCACCGATCATGCCGAAGGCGAGGAACAGGGTGAGCAGGATGAGATGCCCGGACGGGAGCTCGAGGAACCAGCTCAGGGTGTCGGTGAAGTACAGGGTGGGGAAGGCGACGACGGCGATGACGATCACGGTGGCCGGGTGCAGGAGCACCTGGGCGGTGCGCGAGCGGTAGGCGCTGAGCGCGGCGCGCATCACCGGCCGCCCGAGTCCCCGGCGCGGCGTCGCGCGCAGGAGCAGACGGCCGGGAGAGCCCATGAGCAGGAACGGGGGTGCGACGACCATGAGCGTGATCTGCTGGAAGAGCAGCACCGAGACGAGTTCCTCGGCGTAGGCGTTCGCGCGCAGTCCGGTGGCCGCGAACCAGAGGAGGCAGCCGACGGTGAACAGCAGCGTCGAACCGACGCCCCATCGTTTTCCCCGTACCCAGAGGGAGATCGCCCCGGTCAGGTAGATGGAGAGGCAGACGACGGCGAGCCAGGCGAGCGGCGACATGCTGCGCAAATCGAACTGGAAGAGGTCGCCGAGCTCGAGGCTGGCCATCGCGGGGTACACGGTCGGGGGTTGTCCTTACTGACGCTGGCGAGTGCTCGCCGGGGAGGGGGCTACTTCGAGTTCGCGGCGATGAACGGCAGCGGGTCGACGGGCTCATCTTCGACGCGCACCACCAGGTGCAGGTGGTTGCCGAATGACATGCCGGTGGTGCCCACGAGTCCGGCTTGGTCGCCACCTTTGACGGTTTGCCCGACCTGCCAGGAGTGGGAGTTTTCCTGCATGTGGCAATACCGGCTGATGACGTTTTGGCCGGCGACCTGGTGTTGGACTTTCAACGAGAAGCCGCAGCCGTCGGAGGCCCAGCCAGCTTCGGTGATCACGCCGTCGCCGACGATGCGGATCGGGGTGCCGCCTCCGGCGGCCATGTCCTGCGCGTCGTGGAAGCCTGAAACCGGTGCGGAGCGGTACCCGAAGCCATCGGTGAGGGGCACCTCCTGAGCGAAGGGGTATTGCAGCTTCGTGTCGGTGAGTCCGCTGACAGTGAGTGCCCCGCCACTCAGTCCGATCTCAGGAGCGGCGATGGCGACCGGGGAGATCGAGATCTCGTCCAGCAGCGTCGGGGCGTCGATGGTGCCTCCGGTGACGAAAGCCTGCTGTCGGTTCCCGAGCACGGGGCTGTCGGCGATTGCGGCGGTGTTCGCCGGGAAGACAGCGCCTGCCACGAGTGCGGCGACGCTGGCGAGCGCGGAGCTGCCGGCGATGAAGCTACGCAGTCGCGGACGGCGCCTGGCCGTGCCCGCCTCGCCGGCTGCCCCGCCCCCAGGGGCAGTCTCGGCTCCGGTGGAGGGATCGATGACGGACGGTGTCGAGGTCTGAGGACGCGTCGCCGCTGGCGCAGCAGCGGCTGCATGCTTGGATCGGCGGGGCTGAGCCGGGGCGTCGGCCGGACGGTCGTCGAGTTTAGCGGGCTTGATCCAGGTGCTCCGCCTCGGCCCCGCCGACTGCTCGGCGTGCCAGAGCCGAATCAAAAGACGACTCCGAGGACGAAGAACGAGGCAATGGCGACGCCAATGCTCACGAGCAAGCTGCTGAAGACAAAAAGAAAATGTTTAGCTTGAATCGGTGAATCTGTTGAGCTCATACTGTTTATCCTGATCGGGGGCGCTCGTGCGCCCGAGTGAGGTTCGAGAAGGCGCGATGCCGGACGGCTTCGTGCCGGTGGCAGCGCTCACGCGGTGCCCGGCAAGCGCTCAGAGAATGCGGCGCCTCGTCGAGGCGCGCGGAGCTTCGCGGGCTACCCGTTTGCGTGGGTTCCCGGTACCGATCAGGTTCGAGAGATTGAGTGGAGCAGCAGCAGTGGCTGCGGGCGCTTGGGGGTTCGGGGCAGGACGACCACCCACTCACGGAGCCTGCCGAGTCGTAGATGCAGCCAGGGTCGCCGAGTAAAGTGGACAACCAGCATGAGCGTGGCGAGCATGCCGAGCATGCAGATCGCGAGCAGATCGAGGTGCCAGCTCTGCACGCTGCCATGAGCGGCATGCTCCCCCTCCTCGACGAACGTGGCGCCCGGAGTTGCCGAGGCGGTGCTGCTGCTCGCCGAGGCGTCGGCCACGACAGGGACGATGGCGAGTTCGGCGCTGTGTGCCCGCAGCCCGACCAGGCCGAGGATGACGAAGGCGCCGACCCAGATGAGAGTCAGGAGCGCACGCCGCGACAGCGGTCGTCGCGCCGCTGAGCGTGCACCCTTCACTCCATCACCTCCTTAGTTATGTAACAATTTAGCATCGAAAGCCTCGGGGGGCCAGAGGCTGCTACTTCGCGATCGCCCCCTCGGGAGTGTCGACCCTCGTCGATCCGCGTCGGCGCAGCGGTCGGTAATATGGCCTTGGGCCTTGCGCCCACGGGCCTGCGCGCGGCCCGGATGCCGCTGAAGATCACGAGCACCTCGGCGAGCTCGTGCACGAGTATGACCCTGGCAAGGGCGAGTATGCCGAAGAGTGCCATTGGGAAGAGGAGAGGACGATGGCGAGGACGATGTTCCCCCTCATGATCCGGCGTCAGCTGACCCGCCCCACGGCCACACCCGCGATGCCGCCATCCCAGCAGTCACTGCGCAGGCTGGTACAGTCCTTACACTGCATCAGCACCCGAGACGCCATCCCTCGTTCATCTGCCTCCGCGCTCGATCGCCCGGCCCGCACGCTTCCTCGTCTTTGGACGGGCCGACCGCTGACGGCGGGTGTTCCTAACCGCTTCTTGGGGGCAGCGCGCCTGATCAGTGTCGGCCTGCTCTTTCAACGTCACCTAAACGTGCAGCAGACCCTAGTCATCCAAGCGCGGTCGATCTCCAAACACCGAGCACCTCCTACGACGTCACCAGCTGCATCAGCTCGGTGTAGCCGGTGACGACGCCATATTTGACTTCATTACCGTTCTTGGCATTGAGAAACGCAAAGAACTTCCGCGCGCACTCAGTCTTGGCGTCCTCCATGCCTTGAGTTGGAGGGTCGAAAGTGAGTCCTTGGTTTCAGCGACGAAGTAGACGTGCTTCACGCGCCCTTCAGTGAAGACGATCATCCAGTCTGGATTGTAGTCACAGACTGGGGTTGGGACGAAGAACCCAGGCAATGTCGTCGGTAGACAGCGACGGCTCGGTGACTTCAGTCCTCCATCTCGGCCCGCACAGGCTGACTATCCCGATGGTATCGGAGTCACGACGGCTTGAGTCGGGTTTTTCCGGGTCTAGTCGGCCAACGGGGCCTGAATGATGATAGTCAGGCAGACACGTGTCTCGAAAGCCAGGAGCTAACGGCAATGCGCCACTTATCGCGATCCGAGTTCCAGGACAGCGTGTGACCTGCGTCGAAGAGTTCAAGCTGTACAAGATCGGGACGTCGATTACGAAGCTTTTCGGAGAGGGTGGCGAGGACTGAATCGTCGCTGGCGCCATGAAGAACCAGGGTCGGCACGGTGAAATCATTTGCACGCTGCACCCAATCAAATTCTCGAAGTGGGATCCCGCTCGGCAGCCCGACTACGCGAGCCAGCGGGTCGCAGGTCAACCATGGAATAGCGAGTTGTCCTGCTGCCGCGGGCAGATTACTTCGCACACAATTCGCTTTGATCACCTCGACCCAATCGAGCACCGGTGAGTCGAGCACGAGACCTACGACTAGCTGCGCATAACCCGACCTGTGCGCGAGCTGTAGTGCGATCGCGGCACCCATCGACCAACCAAACAACACGAGCTGTTCGGCTCCACGACGAACTGCATAACTGATCGCTGCTTCGACATCTTCTATCTCTGTGGCCCCGAGTGTTGAGCGACCGCCCCCGATGCTCAGGCCGTCACCGTCGTTACGGTAGCTCACGACGAGAGACGTGTACCCCAGATTCGTGGCAACTTGCACGCCGCGAAGCGTGCCTGCGCGGGAGCTGCCAAGACCGTGAATATGAATCGCCCACGTCGACGAGCTGCCACCGACCCGCCATGCGGGTGCGCACCCCGACGGGGTGTTGATCATGATGTCATGAGCTTCGAGCCCCGCATCCGCTGGAGTAGCAAAGTAGATGCCGCTCCACGAGACACGATCACCCACTTGGAGGGTGGGGCCGTCGGAAGTTCCGGTGACTTCACGGGCGATTCGGTTTGGACCGCGACCCTGCATCACGCTACCGAGCTGCACCCAACCGCCTCGTTCGAACCAAAGATTGTAGACACCTTGTGCAGTGGTGTCTGGCGTGCGGTCGAGCACAATCCAGCGCACACCACCGTCGTCTTCAATGCCGCGAACAACGAGGTTGAAGGTTCGCATGCCGACGGGCGCGGTGAGCTTGCGGGCGATAGCCCAACCAAGAGCGGCTGCACCTGCGCCCAGCAGCGCGACGCCAGCGCCGAGGGTATGCCCCACTCTCACGACGACTCCGCTTTGACCTCAACGTCAGAGGTCTTGCGCCGGTTCGTCTTCGGCACCTTCACTCCCAACAAGTGGGCCTCAGCACGTTCGAGCAATGTGCGGTCGGCATCGTCGATGGCGAAGGTCACTCGTGGGTCGATCATGGCGTCACGTATCTCGACGATGTGGCGATGCAATCGTGCTTCGGGTTCTTCGAGAATTCCCGGAGTGGGGTGGCTCCCGCTGAGACCAGGTCTGAGGCTGGTTGCATCACGCCAGATCGGGTCGAGCTGGGCGACGAGCACGTCGGTCTGCACATCACGCAGGCGCTGCCGGAGCGAGCGCATTGCAGGCTGCGCAATGAAGCCCGCACAAAGAAACAGGAACGTCGCGATCATGAGCGGCCCGTATGCGGGATCAACCGCATACATGACACTCAGTGCGCCGGTGACGTGTGCGACGTCCATGATGATCACGGTGGTGCACAGTGCAATACCGCAACCAGCTCCGACCGCCAGCAGCATCGCGGGCACTCGAAGCACGCCTGAAGCGAGTCGCAACTGCCGCATGGCCAGCACGAGCATGGCGGCGACAACAATGCCGCAGTACGCGAAGACGGTAATCGAGTAGATCGCAGCAGCGGGATGAGCGCCAAGATCACGCATGAACTCTGTGGTCGTCTCGCCGCGGTCGATGAAGAAGAACAGTACGGCGACGCAGGTAAGTGCAACGACGAGCGCCGGGAGCCCGACGGCGATCTTGACCAGTTGGGGCCGGTAGTCTCCTGCCTTCATCACGCCCCGGCCCAGAAAGAAGAGACCCGTCATGAGCAAAGCATCGCTCGCAACGGTGACAAGGTTCGTTCCACTCAGTGCGGGATCGATCGCGAGGTAGATTTCGTCGATATTGAGCGTCATCGCAAGCGCGATGGCAACCGCAGCGTAAGTAATACTGCGGTCGGCACGCCCTCGCCGCAGAATGAGCAGGCTTGCGACCAGCGTCCACATGACGCCTGCGACAAGCATTTGGATCAACCGAATATCTCCGTGTAGCTCGTCTCCGCAAACGCCGACCCGCGGATGCCCGCGGCCAGGCGATCAGCCAAGCTTTCAGCGGCGATCTCGTCTTCTGATTCCACGTCCTTCCGCGCCAGCACACGGGAGCGTAGAGAAGCAGGAATGTCGGGGAACAGTGTGTTGTGTACGACATCGTTGAGCGAGCAGCCTTCGCCATCACAGTGACCAAGAATGATGTGCGCGAATTCGTGCAGCACGAACTGCTGGCTATGAAGGGCCGAGTCTGTACGGGCGTGGAGGATCACATCTTGATCCTCGCCGTAGAACAGCAACGCACAGAGCCCGTTGTTATCGCCTAGCTCCGCGAGTTCAGTGACCCGGATCTCTCGCCCTCGTTGCCGCTGCACAGCATCGGTGAGTGCGGCGAACGTGAAGTTTTCGCCCAGCTGCAAGCTCGCGACTGCGGTTGTTACGGTCTGTTCGATATTCACTGCGTGCTCACTATCTGCTTCGGACGCATCCTCGGCGCCAGCCTTGTGAGCGACACCGGTGGCGCTCGCTTAGTGTGTCATCTCTTGATCCAAGAATTGGCTGATCGCCCGAAGCGTTTCTGGCGAAAGATCACCGAGAGTACGCGTCGCATACGATTTCACTTTTGCTGCCCGCATCGAGCGCACAAGATCAATCTGGGCCTTCACCTTCTCGGGCGTTGAGGCATCGCTATCACCGGTGATGAAGTCGACGTCAACGTCGAAGAACTCGGCGAGCCCCGCAAACACCTCAGCGTCATCGACCTTTCGGTGTCCGTTGATCATGTAGGTCCAGCGGGATCGCGACAGGTTCGTACCGCGCTCTCTCAAGAATGCGGCGATCTCCGAGAACGACGGTTCAGCACCGGTCTCGGCAGCTTTGACGTCGAGCAGCAGACGCAGACGTTTCTCAAGAAGCTCGGCCGCGGCCTTGTTCTGATCTTCGGTCTGTTGCATAGTGCCCTTCCCTTCGGGATGGGTTTGGCGATGGTCAAACGGCACCTCTTGAGGTGATTACGCATGATCAATGTACCTCTTGGGCATGCTCAAATCAAGGGTTGCGCATGCTCAAATGTGATGTTAGACAGTAGATCACATGATTTTGGGCATGCTCAACGACGGGTGTTGAGCGTGCACCCGTCTCTGCGCCGAGGAGGTGCACCATGCGCTCCACCCATGCCAAAAGCCGGTTACTCTGTCGCCGATCCGGACACCCACGCGTACCTCTCAGATGTACTGCCGCACGAGTTCGCCGCGCGGCACGTCAGAGAGGAGATCCAGTTATGGCCACGATCGAGGATCGCCAAGCCGCCAGAGACGCAAAGCTCGATGAGCTGCACGAAAAGCTCGCGGGGGCCGTCGAAGAACTCGTATCTGGTGACGATTGGAAGCGGGCCTTGACGTTCGGGGCCAACTTTCGAAGCCGTTCTTTCAACAACACACTGCTGATCTGGGTGCAGCATCAGGCGGCCCACGAGCAAGGCCTTGTGCCTGATCCGATGCCGACCTACGTCGCCGGATACAAGCAATGGCAAGATCTCGGCCGCCAAGTGCAGAAGGGGCAACCCGGGTATCAGATCCTCGCGCCCGTCACCGGCCGCTTCGCTTCTGCCACGCCAGCAAATGCAGATTCATGGAGGCGACTAAAGAAGTTCGAGAAACCTCGGCCAGGTGAGGCGGTGCGATCAAAGATGATCGGCGTTCGCCCGACCTACGTGTGGGATGCCTCTCAGACCGCAGGCGATCCACTTCCTGAGCTACCCGCCCCGACTTTGCTTGAGGGCGAAGCACCCGCCGGGCTGTGGGAAGGGCTTGCGAAACAGGTTGAATCCGCGGGATTCGCGTTGGGCGATGCACCAGATACATCATCAATTCACGGGGCAAATGGCGTCACGAACTACACCGATAAGACCGTGCTCGTGCGCGCCGACATGGATGCAGCGGCACGGGTGAAGACCCTCGCGCATGAGTTGGGACACGTGCTTATGCACGACCCCGAGAATGCTGACGTACGACTGCACCGTGGCATCGGAGAAGTCGAAGCAGAATCGGTCGCACTAATGATCGGCGCAGCGCACGGCATGGACACCAGTGGGTACACACTCCCATACGTCACCACCTGGGCGGCACAGGTCGACGGAAAAGAACCCGTCGACGTGATCAAGTCCACCGGCGACAGAGTACGTGCCACCGCCATCAAGATTCTCGATCAGCTCGACACCCCCATGACCGGCAACGGTACCCCTCCGGGTATCGAGCGGGAATCGACACATCGCAACGTCGCGGCAGCTCAGCGTGCGAGCGCTTCACACACGCCTTCGGCTACTGCTGCCCCAAAACAGGTGGCGCTGGCAGACGTGCGGGGAATGCGATGAGTTCATCGAAAGTGTTCACCACAACGCTCGATCATGTTGATCGCGGGATGCCGCTCGAACAGGGCGCACTCGCTTTTGCCGGCTCCGGCTTCCCTGTGTTCCCCTGTGCCGCAGGCGGGAAGCGCCCCGTCGTTGCGGGCGGATTTCATTCGGCCCGCAGCGATCCCGAGCTAATTCGTCGCTGGTGGACCGCGACTCCCTCCGCAAATATCGGGATGCCGACCGGTACAACCTCTGGACTCGTTGTCGTCGATGTAGACGTGCACGGTTCTGTCAACGGCTACGACGCTCTCGATGGCGCCTGGCGCGCGGGATTGCTGAGCGGCTGGGAGGCCGCGGTCAGAACTCCATCCGGTGGGCTCCATCTCTATTTCCCCGCAGACCCGAATATGGAACAACGCTCGTGGCAATCTGCGCGGGCGGGAATCGATTTCCGTGGTGATGGCGGATACGTCATCGTCCCTCCCTCGCTTCGCGTGCTCGATGGGCAATCACGGCCATACGAGACACTCCGGTTGGCTCGTGAACCTGGTCGTGCGCTCGCTTCGCAGCAACTCCGCGACTATCTTGATCCCCCGCAGCGTAACGAGGCGCATCAAAGTGGGCGGTCAGCACAGCAGCCTGTCGATGTGCAGCGCCTCGTAGATTGGGTTGCGCGGCGCCAAGAAGGCGAACGCAACCATGGACTCTTCTGGGCCGCTTGCAAAATGGCTGAACAGCGAGTGTCGACAGTCGAAGCGCTCGAAGCACTGAGTCCCGCCGCTGAGCGGGCGGGCCTCAGCCGCCGCGAAACGACGGCGACCGTGCGGTCGGCTTACCGAGCGGTGCAGGGCGCCCCTCCGCAGCAATCGATACGAGTCAGCGCATCGACTTCACACGACCGACCGCCGCCTTCATCAACCTTTCGGGTGCTGTCATGAGTGACTTCGACGGACGACGGTGGGCAGTATCGACAGCTGTGGCAGGCACCGTCTTCATTGCTGTGGGAGCCTTCTGGCTGTCGTTCACCTCGCTCGCAGACCTTGCCGCACGGTCTGGAATTGGTGATGGCCAAGCATGGGCATGGCCACTGATTGTCGACGGAGTCATCGTCGTCTCGACCGTCGCCGTCGTCGCGCTGGCCGGGGCCCGCGCCGCCTGGTATCCCTGGGCACTACTCGCTGGTGCGGCAGCCGTGTCGGTCACGGCGAATTCAATCCATGCCGTAGTCGCTGCGGATGCCGATGTGCCGAGCTTTCTTGCCGCTGCGGTCGCCGCAGTTCCGCCCGTGGTCTTGCTGGCGATCACGCATCTCACCGTGCTCCTCATCCGGACTCCCGCGACTACTGAAACAGCCGAAAGCACTGAGACGTCAGCCATTCAGACCTCACCCCAAGACTCTGCGATGACGTTGCGCGATGCCGGTTGGTCGAACAAGGCCATCGCACGCGAACTGAATGTGCACCCTTCCACCGTGGGGCGCTGGTTCGCCAGCATCCCGCTCACCGTTGAGGACCATAAGCCCTCCCCCGCAACGACATCCGACGAGGAGCCAAAATGAACGAGATAGAGAAGGATGCTTTGACTGCCAGCACCGATCGTCATCTGGGAAACGATCATCTCTTGCCAGAAGCTGTCGAGGCCGCGAGCGTTCAGCGTCGGCGCACGCGTGCGGGAGTCGATCCATCGGTCTACCGAGGCCGAGGAGTCGAATGGGTGCGTCCGACTGACCTGATTGCACGCGGGAGTTCGCGCGTCGCCGGGGCGGGGATCAACTTCCAGACCGAACTCCGGCGCCGCACGTTTGAAGTGACTGCGGCGAGCGCTCGCGGCATCGCAGACCGGGCCCGGCACCTCCCGCCGTTATCCGCGTTCGGCCATGGCAATTCCCGACATGGTGCTGAACGAGGCGCGATCGGGACGCACTGATCGTTGGTCATGACCTCTCATGGGCACTTCACGGACACCTCAGACCCCGCTGGGGAGCGGGCGCGCACCTGCTTGCCAGGAGGTTCCCACACCATGACCAATTCAAGCCACTCTGCGTCACAACCTCGCGAGGACTACACGACCAGCGAGGGGCTCCGCGCCCTCCTGCATCGGCTGCACCGCTCGGGTTCACATACCTGGAAGCACGACCGCGTCGCCGCTGACCTCGCCGCATTTGCCGCAGAAAAGTACGCGGCGTTGGCTCGCAAGCATGGCCTCGATCCGTGGGAGGCAGCGTCGGCAGCTTTCGATGTGATGAGGACGCGATCCGCTCGTGAGGCGATTGATCCTTGGGCCGTAGTCACCCGCGGTGTTCAAGTCACCTGCATCGCTGAAGAGCGGGGACAAGGATTGCTCTGCGCGACCCATCAAGCACGTCGACCCCATATTTCTGCGTTCCATGACCCGGAGCGCTTTGCCGACCGAGAGAACCCACTGGCCGATTATCACCCGGCATTTCACGTGGTGGACCGGTACTCGGTCGCTGAGGACGATGACCCTGACGTTACCCGCGACGTTGACACTGCGCGCCGCGCAATCGACGCGTCGATCACTCTGTTTACAACGTTGGGCTGGCCCGAAAGCACTGCCCGTACGGCGATCGAGCACGTTTGCAGCGCGGTGGTACGTGCTGGGTCTCGACAGAGTGCGTACGAACTACTGCGTCGAGACAAGCACGCCCGAGCACTGCTCGATTTGCCCGCCGACTCTTGGTCGGCGCTATTGCAAGTGTTGCTCGGGCACCCTCATCCCGCGTATCGCGCGACGAGCACCGGACGAGGCATCCTTCTCCGCATACTCGTCGGTGAAGCGCTCGCAACGCTCCTCAGCGACGATGCCCTCGTCACAGCTATCGCGATGTCGGTCCCCGTCCACGGGAGCAACCAGTGAGTCGGGACGGCGGACACATCGAGTTGGACCGTGCAGTCGAATCGATCCGCGTTGGGCGGCGTCACCGCACTGGACTCGGCGACCTCGACTCGCTCGCAGCTTCGATTGAGCGTGACGGTTTGCTCCAACCGATCACGGTCACGCCCGACGGGATCTTGGTATGCGGTGCGCGACGATTGGCCGCGATCAAACAGCTCGGCTGGCAGCACGTCAAGGTTTGGGTGCGTTCAGGTATCTCGGGAGATCTCGCGCACCTGCTTGCTGAACAAGATGACAACATGCTGCACAAGCCGCTCACGCAGCTGGAGAGTGCAGCGCTCTATCGGGAGATCAAGGCGCTGATGGCTGAGGATGCCGCTCGTCGGCAGGAAGCCTCACGCTTCAGTAGCGAAAATCAGCCGGGAAGTGACGGTGCAGCAAATTTTGCGCCACCGTCAGAATCACCGGGACAATCTCGCGCCCAGGCCGCTGCGATGATCCCCTATGGTGCTTCACACACCACGCTCGAGAAGATCAACTACCTGCAGCAGATCGCTGAGGACCAAGATCAATCAGAGACAGTTCGTGTGGGAGTTGCCGCCGAGCTCGAACTCATCGGTTCAGGCGAGCCGGTACACCCGAGTTATCTGCGGGCCCGCCAGCTTGTCGCGGAGGCGGACTCCGATGCACCTGAGGAAGATGTCGCGAAGCTGGCGGAAGAAGCTCTGGCGCGTCTCAAGAGCACGCCGCGCACCAAGCGCCGCTCTTCGCCAAGTCCGCAGACGAATCGTGCGGACAACGACGAGCCGTGGCCAGTTCGCGCGTTCGTTGTTACCTGGACTGAGCTCGATGGGTGGTGGCGTCACTTTGATGTCGACGACCTCGCTCTCAAACTGAGTGCTGCTGAAGTCGAGTTGTTCTTGCGGGCAGTGGATGCGACCTCAGACTTCGCGGAGCGACTCCGAACAGCGCTCGATACCAACGTTGATACCGCTGAGCAGCCAATGGAGATAAGGAACCTCCGAGCGATCTGATGCGCGGCCGACGCTGCGCACCTTCCAGGCATGAAGCTTCTGACCGCTCCTCGTTCCCGCCGCACCGTTGTCGCCCTCATCGCCACCGCAGTCGTGGTGCTCCTCATCACCGGTGTTGGCGTCTACGGACTCATCACCGGATCACGTGGGCACGGTGAGTCAACCGGCCCGGTCTCACCAACTACTGAACACGATCCTGGACCCTCGAACGCCCCTGATAGACCGGCGCCTCGGATTCCGGCAATCCCCCGCAGCACCGATGCCGAGACCTTTGCACGCAGCGTCGCGACGGCGTTGTTTACCTGGGACACCGGCAGTGGATTCCTTCCGCTGGACTACACCGAGGTCATCCTCGACGTTGCAGACCCGAGCGGCGCCGAGCAGCCCGGCCTCGCAGCCGATCTTGCAACCTACTTACCCACGCACGATGCCTGGACGCAACTGCGTCAGTACGCAACGCAGCAACACTTGGAGATCACTTCCGCGTACATGCCGGATGCCTGGGCTGACGCCCTCGCGCAAGCTCAACGAGGCCAGCTCCCCGACGGTGCCACCGCGTTCACGATCGAGGGAATCCGCCATCGCTCCGGCGACTGGAACGGTGACCCGGTCAGTGCCGACCAACAGGTTGCCTTCACAGTTTTCATTGCCTGCCCGCCTAAAGACGCCTGCTATGTGCTGCGGCTATCACAGCTAAACAATCCGCTGCGCTAGGAACCCAGCTCATGATGAAGAAACTCGCGATCGCAGTCGTCTCTCTCATGTTCCTCGCACCGACGCTGGGGCTCGTCACCGTCGGCCTCGTGATGAATCCCGCCGCTATTGCGTGTCTCTCATCGTCAAGTCTCACGCTCGGTAACGTACCGGACTCTCTCGTGGTGACAGCTGCTAATGGGGAGACGTTCACGCTCAACAAGCAACAACTGACGCATGCCGCAACGATCATCACCGTGGGCTCAAGCATCGAAGGTGTCACACGCGAGGGCGTGCAGATCGCACTCATGGCCGCCCTCACCGAGTCAACGCTGCGGCAACTCGCGAACACCGGAACCTACCCAGAATCCGGGAGCTACCCGAACGACGGAAATGGATCCGATCACGACTCGCTCGGCTTGTTTCAAATGCGCCCGCAATCGGGCTGGGGATCTGTCGCCGACCTGATGGACCCCGAATATCAGGCTGCTGCGTTCTTCGGTGGACCCTCCGGTCCCAACTATCCATCGCCTCGCGGCCTGCTCGATATCCCCGGCTGGCAGAGCATGGGCAAGGGCGAAGCCGCACAAGCTGTCGAGGTTTCGGCGTACCCGGATCGGTACAACAACTACGAACCCGTTGCCGAGAAGATTCTCGCAACGCTCACGAGCGGTGCCTCGACGTCGTCGACGACTGCTGCGTCAACCACGACTCCGTCAATGACATCGCCACCACCAACCGACGCAGTGACGAAATCCTCCCGAGTCGTATTTCCATTGCCGGAAGGGTCTTGGGTTCACACTGGCGACTTCGGGCCACGCATTGACCCCATCACAGGCGAGAGCGCCTTCCATACCGGCACCGATCTTGCCGCGGCCGACGGGACACCCATTCTCGCCGCAGCGGATGGAGTGGTAACTGTCGCAGAGTTCTCCGGCGGTTGGGGAGGGCTGATCGTCATCGAACACCGCATCGACAGCACTACCTTCGCCACCGCGTACGCGCACATGTGGCAAACCGGCATCCACGTCACCGTCGGAGACCGTGTCATCGCCGGTCAGCACATCGGTGATGTCGGTTCATCGGGGCGCTCAACCGGACCACATTTACATTTTGAAGTCCGTCCAGGCGGCACCTATGCGGAGGCGATCGATGCGGCGAAATGGCTCAACGATCACGACGCCGCTGATCTCCCAGAGGCGACTGCTGGTGCTGGATGTTCTGCGATGACAGGAGGCACGTCATGAATGTATTTCCAGACTTCGGCAGCATGAGCGGCATCGGTGATCTCAAGGTTGTCATCGGAGCGATGCTCACGATCATCCTTGTTGTCGCCGTCCTCATGATCATCGTCAGCGCAATCATCTGGGCCATCTCGACCTCCAGCGGCAACCCCGCGGTCGCGGCTAAGGCACGCGCGGGGGTCTTCGTAGCTCTGGGCGCCGCGATCCTCGCAGGTGGCGGCGTGACCTGGCTGAACTGGCTGATTAGCGTCGGTGAGAGCTTATAACCCAAGACTCTTGTTAGCTAGGCAGCGAAACATGTCTCTCGTGATCACTATTTTGAGGTCCTCGCGATGGCCTCGACTGCAGCTTGCACCAACTTGACTAGCTCCGCGTTTGGGGCCGAATCGGATGATTGGTCAGCTTTCTGTTCTGGAACCCATGCCCGGCCAAAGGCCTGCCGCACGAAAGTAAGTTTCGCTTCATCAGAACCTTGGACTCCCTGAAGGAACGGAGTTAGCGCGCGGAGTTCAAGCTCCTGCCGCTTGAACGCAGTCGCACGTGAGAGAGACTGACCGCCGAATCTGAACGCCACAGCAGCAACACCCCCGATACCCGTAGTCAACCCAAGCTTGAGTGCTACTTGGGGCCATTCGAGCCCGGCTTGCGCGTCACCGAAGGCAAAAAGAAGAATCCAAATGCCCATCGCACCCGCAAGTATGCCCACCCCGTAACCGATGTACCCAGCGACTCGATCCCAACGAGCAGATTTCTTGTATTCGTCCCCAAGGATATCTCCGGAAGCGAGGTTAGACATGTTGACGACGCTCGTCCTCAGTTCTTCAACTTCCTTCAAAGCTTCATCAGCTCTGTTCGCAGCAGCCATTATGCCCTCATACTGCGGGCGCGCTTCCTCATCGAATCTTTCTTCTTGTTGTTCAAGCCACTTTCCGAAGCGCTCTTGGCGCTCACTTTGAGCTTTAATGAAGGCCTCGTTTGACTCGGTGAGTGCCGTTGAGATCCGGGTTTCGTCCTCACCAATTCGAGAAGTTAAAGCAGATATTTGAGAACGTAGATTCTCTACAACAATGGTCTGCTCTTCCAATTCGACCTTGTGCCGCTCGATCATCTGATCGCGATCACTTTTCAGCGCCTGGATTTGAGCTGATAATAGCTCCCGAGACTCATCAAGTTGACTCAGGTACGCCGATGCCGCTCGGGTAGCAGCTGCCTTCTTTGCTCCGGCCTCATCCGCCCGTGGGAACCGCGAGAGAGAACTCCGAACCGCGTCGAGATACGGTCCAGTTGCGTTGTCAAGATGCGATTTATGACCTGCAGGGTTCTGGAGATAGTTGTTCAAACTTGTGCCGACTTGAGACCAAGCGGCGTTCAGCTCATCGAGGAGGGGCGCACCAATAAGGAACAGTTGATCTGCTTCTGAAAGCGCAACAGCGTAGGCACGAACTTGTCGAACTTCATCGAGTTCTGATGAAATAACGGCGTCTCCGAGCTCATCAATCTGGGTAAGTGCGGATTCGACATCTTTCAGCGCTCCCCATATCTGATGAGATGCGAACAAGTCTTTTTCCAAATGAAGCTCCAAGCTGCTGAACAAGAACCGACTTCGGCTAAGTAACATCACACTACTGCTTGCCACTAACTAATCCGATTGACCAAGTTGGTGGGCCCCGCAGCCTCTGGAACACCCGGCACCGATAGTGCACCTGGCTCTCGACCATGTTTCGCCTGCCGCCGTCGGCGGTGTTCACGCAAAAGGAGCCATCGTGTTTGAACTCATCACGACCATCGCCGCAGTCCTGCCGATGGACATCGACATCACACCGAATGACTCCGGCCTGCCGGGGATCGCGCAGTTGCGGACCATCGTCGGAGCCGTCATGACCGTCGGGCTCATCCTTTCCGTGCTCGCGCTGATCATCTCCGCGATCGTGTGGGGATTTGGATCGAACTCGTCGAACCCGCACCTCGCGGGTCGCGGCAAGCTCGGTGTACTCATCTCGTGTGGTGCAGCTGTCATTTGCGGCGCATCCGTGACCCTGATCAATTTCTTCTGGAACGTCGGACAACAGGTCTGAGGCTCACCCATCCACTACTTCAGGGAGGCCTTCGATGAGTGTCTGCGATATCCCCGTCATATCCAACGTCTGCGATGCCGTCGGTGAAGGCGCCGCGACTCTGGTGTCGGCGCCCTTCGACTGGCTCGCCTCCACGATGGGTCAAGCCGCGGGCTGGCTCATCGAAGCCATGTGGACTGTCTTCGACAGCACGACTCTCGTGGACGTCCAATCAGAGGGTTACCTCGATGTCTACAACCTGCTCTTTGGCATCGGTGTCTTCATCGTCTTGCTGTTCTTCTGCTTCCAACTCGTCCTCAGCCTCATCAGACGCGAGCCCGCCGCGCTCTCACGCGCAGCACTCGGCGCAGCCAAAGCCGTTCTCGGCTCCTTCGTCGTCATCACATTGACGGCAACTGCCCTGGAGATTGTGGATCAGTTATGCATCGGTGTCGTCCAGGCGGCAGGAGAAACCACCGAAACTATGGGCGACAAGATCGCGCTCCTCACCGCCGGGCTCACCACAATCAACATCGCGGCTCCAGGCGTCGGCGCGATCGTTACGATCTTCCTCGCCGGGCTGATGATCTGTGCGGTCGCGATTGTCTGGTTCTCGCTCCTGATCCGTAAAGCGTTGTTGCTCGTTGCGATCGTGCTCGCACCCATCGCATTCGCTGGAGCGGCCTGGGATGTCACCCGCGGATGGATCGGTAAATGGGCCGCGTTCGTTGTCGCGCTCATCATCTCCAAACTCGTCCTCGTCGTCGTGTTCCTCATCGCGATCACGCAGGTCTCAACGCCGATTGAGGCCGATCTGTCTTCCGTGACTGAACCGATCTCAGGCATCGTGCTGCTGTTCATTGCAGCCTTCGCGCCATACATGGTCTACCGGTTCATCTCGTTCCTCGGCTTCGATCTTTACCACGCGATGGGAAGCGAGCAAGAAGCAAAGAGCGCCGTGAACCGGCCCGTGCCCGTGCCGTCGAAACCGCAGAGCGACGGAGTTAAGAAGGTGCTCGATGGTGGCTCCGGCGGCGGTGCGACGCCGAACGCCACTCCCGCAGCAACTGGTGCGCCCAGTACCTCTGCTTCAGCTGCCGGTGCGGGAGCAGGATCTGGCGCGGGGGCCAGCGGTGCTGCCGCGGCGGCTGGCCCCGCGGCAGCGGTCGTCATCGGCGCGGAGGTCGTCAAAGGTGCCGCTACTGCCGGACCTCAGCTTGGAGGTGCTGTTGGCGGGACAGCCGAATCAGCGGCCGCTGGTGCGGATGGCTTGGGCGCGGCTTCCGCCGCACCTCATTCAACGCCTCAGCCTCCCGCGCCTCGAACCGATCCTGCACCGCCCAGCACCCAGCCTCCACAGCCGCGCACGGCAGGAAAGGAATAGCCCACCATGTCGAAGGACTACGACGATCAACGAGCCGGTGATCTCGTCCCGGTCAAGTTCTCCAGGCTAACGCGACGGGGGGTCTTGCTTGGCCTATCACTTTCGCAGCTTGTCGCACTCGGACTTGGCGTGGGCTCGCTGGTGGGGGCTTTCTATACCGGAGGCGGCATGTTCATCGCGTTCTCGGCACCCGTGTGGCTTTCCGCAGTAGCAGTGGTGTGGATCCGGATCTCTGGGCGGGCAATCGTCGAATGGATTCCCGTTGTTTTCTGGTGGATCTGGAAAATTACCGGCGGTCAATTGATCTACCGACGACGCGTTGTGAAGCCACGACCTGCGGGTTCGCTCGCGCTACCCGGCGACATGGCACGGCTTCGTGAGTATGAGGATCCGATCACGGGCGCCGGGATGGTTCATGACCCGACCGCGAGCACTCTCACAGCCATCGTTGCCGTCTCTCACCCAGCATTCGTGCTCCTCGATCCCGGCGAGCAGGATCGGCGCGTCAGCTCTTGGGGGCGTGTGCTTGCAACCGTGTGTAGGTCTGGTCGGCTCTCGATGCTGCAAGTGCTTGAGCGCACCCTGCCGGACTCTGGCACCGGGCTCGCAGAATGGTGGGCCTCGCACGGCAGTGCCGATGGTTCATGGGCGTCAACGACGTACGCCGAACTGATTGAGCGCGCCGGGCCCGCCGGAGAACGCCACGCTACAACGCTGTCCCTCTCGCTCGATACGCATGCTGCGACTCGGCAGATCCGCACTGCCGGTGGCGGAATCCGCGGTGCTGCAGCTGTCCTTCGCCAAGAGATGTCCACGTTGATCGCTGCGCTGCGCTCAGCCGACCTCGCCCCGTCCTCGTGGTTGACGTGCGGCGAGATCGCTGTGATTCTGCGTTCGGCGTATGACCCGGCGATCGCAGCGACACTCGAACGGCACGGTGAACTCGGGCAGTCACTCGCCACGGCAGGGCCGGTCGCCGTGAACGAATCTTGGTCCCGATTGCGGACAGACTCGGCTTTTCATGCAGTGTTGTGGATCTCAGAGTGGCCGCGGTCGATGGTCTACCCGGGGTTTTTGGCACCGGTACTTCTTTCGAGCGGAATACAGCGTTCCTTCTCGTTGCTCTGCACCCCGATGCGATCCGACCAAGCCGCACGCGACATCCGAAAGAAGAAGACGGAGTACATCTCAGACGCCGCCCAACGCCAACGGATCGGGCAGATTGAGGATGCTTCACAGACCGCGGAGTTCCAGGACGTTCTCCAGCAGGAAGCTGACCTCACCGCAGGGCACGGCGTTCTGCGCTACACCGGACTCATTTCGGTCTCTGCGCGAACCGCTGACGAACTCGACGCCGCAGTCGCCGCGATCGAGCAAGCGGCCATTCAAGCATCTTGCGAGACCCGCCTCCTCGTCGGCCAGCAGGCTCAGGCGTTCACCGCTGCGGCGCTGCCACTTTGTCGCATTGCCTAGCAAATTACTTTGGAAACAACCAGCAGCCGAATACAGCGCATCGCAAACGGACCTGGTACGGCAATCACCTTATCAGACTGCAATACGTCACCCTCTTTAGTTGAAGCAGTCGAGCCTCCATACCTACAGATCGCTTGGATCGATTGCTAACCGTAGCTTAGGTTTCATATCGCTTCCCGAAGCGATAACTTCATCGATCTGCTGAACAGTAAGTCGACTTGCTACTGCAAGGTCAACACTTTGTGTCCCTGCACTATTAAGCATGTCAGCTGCGCGTCCAAGTAGCGAAGGTGATTCGGGCGGTCCCAGCGATCCAGCCTCTGGAAACCCTTGCATAGCAAGATGCTTACTTGCGCTCCGATATGCGTAATCTCCCCACAGTTTCAGATCATGTGCACGGTAGGCGAGCGATTTCAGACTCACGCCCCACCTAGTTTTCAGCCTCAACAGCTCGTCCCAATTCACTTTTTGCGGAAGTTCACTTCCAAGCTCTGCTGTTGGCGCAAGGAACTCCGCTGCGAATCGCTGCGCTTGGTCCTCAATGATCTTAGATCCGGACTCAACATCATGATGCATGACCAAATGTCCCAGTTCATGCGCAGCGTCAAATCGACTACGAGCTTTGTCGCTCTTTGCGGATGAAAGCAGCACAAGAGGTCTCGAGCCAACGTTGGTAGAGAAAGCGTCAACCTTACGGTCGATTTCGTCAGGTAGCCGAAGAACGACCACTCCGTGTGCTTCCATCAGACGAACAACATTCGAGATCGGGCCCGGCTCCACCCCAAGCTTCAGCCGTGTCTGAGAAGCAAGTTCAGCGATTTGTTCATGACTGGGCTCCTCCTCGACCGGGTCGATGATGTCTGTCAGCGTTGGAAAATCCACGTACTGTTCGAAGACGTCCACAACAGCCAACGCGATCTCAGCGAATGCCAAAGCTTGATCTCGAGCAATCGCGGGAGTCGCACGCAACGATCGAAAGTGAGCTGCACTGGCAGGCACCTGTTCAATCGTTCTGCCCCTCTGGAAAAATTCAGATGGCAGGCCTAATGCAAGCGCGAGCTCTGCCACAACTGCATTCGTAGGCCGAGAAGCTCCGCGCTCAAACTGAGTGATGGCCGCTGCAGTCACGGAAGTTTTGGCTGCAAGCGATGTCCGCTGGAGCCGCCGTAGTCTCCTAGCTAAGGAGAGTCTGCGTCCGTCAAAGTCGACCGAGGTGCCAGTTAGCCGTCGATGGCGTGCACGTTGAGCAGGGTCGAGTTCATAGTTCACAGTACGTTCCCCTCAGCTCGCCGCGGCTTCAATTTGATGGTCGGAATCGGAGCAGGTCGGCTTTCGAAGGTTGCAGCTCTTCCTCCTTCTTCTTCCGTGCTTTCCTTGGCAGAACGCGGTGCAGGTTCATCCCACCACACGGGCACGACAGCGAGCCAACGATCCTGAGTCGTAGTTGGAATCCCGAGCCAGCCCGCAGTCAGACCAGATGAAAGATCTGCTCCCCAGAGAAGGAACGCATCGCGACAATCGAGAACAGCGTCCGACGCTCGGGGTGAGTTGATCTCAAATAGCGGGGTCATCTCTGGTCGTCGGACTGGTGGACTGTAAGAATCGTGGTTGCGGGTTGCAGCGGATAGTCGCGCTTCGCTGCTGGTCCAGTCAAAGTCGGCGACAAAATTGGGGCGTCGGCCTGCGGTGTGGGGTGTCTTGACTAGACGCACATCGACCTCGCCCATCCGGATGATTAGGGCTGTGAACTCTCGGGTCGCCGTGATGCCCGATTCCCTCCATGCAGCGTCGCCATTGATCGAAGAGAACAAGCGATTAGCAAGGTTCTTACTCGAGAGCATGCTCAGAGTAAAGGCGTCGTCGAACAGCTCATCAGGCTCGTGACGAGCTCTATTGGCGCGCCAAACGTCGACTACGGAATCGCGAACGAGCGAGTCCAGTCCATGTTGCGACAGGGCTAGCTGCATCGCGTTGGCACGATCTTCCCCGTGCGGATCCCATGACATCATGTAGCCAGTAAAGCAGAACCACCTCATTTTGAATAGTCGCCACTCTAAAAAAGTACAATCAGCACACATTTGCTCTAAAATTAAGTGAAACTGCAGAATACCTGTTGCCATAGTAAAAGAAACGTGCCATCCTAATCTCGTAGGGATAAAGCAGTAGCCTCACAGAGCAAAAAGGAGCATGCCCTTAATGAAGAAGCAGCCACCCAATGCGGGCAAACCTTGGACTGCAGCGCAGGATGCGCAGTTGCGTCGAGAGGCAAGCGGGAATACACCCACGCGCGTGATTGGTCTCCACCTGGGGAGGACGGATAATGCAATTAGCAATCGCGCGAGTGATCTTGGAGTCTCTCTAAAGCCCACGAACCAGCGTCCCTATGGAACACGGAAGAAGTAGTCACCTGATGCGCGTCGTAGTGAGTGGGTCACGATGATGAAGTACACTGCATCCTCCTTTGGAGACACCGTTATGCGTGACTTTGTCGCTCGGCGCGAGGGCCGAGCTGTCAGTGAACTCTATGCATCCGCCGCATCTGAGACAAAGGCGCTAGGCCATCCCGCGTTCGAGGAACTCGAAGTAGGTGAGCGCCGCACTGCGCCTCTTGCTGTTGCCTTCCTCGATCTAACAGATTTCACCGGTCGCACCTTTTGGGATGACGAAGTCGAAGTAGTTGACCTTGCGCATGCCGTGCTTACAGGCTTTATTGAAGTAGTGCTCGCACACGGAGGCTTTCCACTCGGACTTCGTGGTGACGGGCTATTCGCAGGTTTTGGTCCAGGCAACCCTCAGGTGGACACGACCATGGCACTCGGCGCTTGCGCTTTTGCCCTTGGCGCTGTGGAGTCTGAGGTGAACCCGCGGCTGGAAGCACGAGGGATTCATCGAGTTCAAACACGAGCAGGACTGGACTACGGCCGAATAACCTTCGTCCGAACCGGGAGCAGGCATCACAGCGAAGTGAATCCGCTCGGCTTTGCCGCCAACTTTGCGGCAAAATGTGAGAAGAAGGCGAACTCGTGGGAGATAGTCGTGGGAGAGGGGCTTTCCTCACAACTGCCGCAGGCCACATCCTTCGTCGAACACGCAGAATCCCCTAAGTCGTACCAGCGTGACTATGAACGAAAGTACTACCACTTCTACAACTACCGTTGGCGGCAAGCACTGCCCCATCTCGACGGGATTGCACGTCAGCTCAGCGGAAACCCTACTTCGACCATCGCGATCAGCTAAGACAGGTTCTTTCATGAGTATTGCTTCACTACTTCACCATCACGGGGTCGATGTGCCCCGATACGTCACCGTCAATGGGCAGGTTATTTTTGATGACGTGCACTCAACATCCGTCGGCTTCGCACACAGCACGTTTGGTTCCGTGACGCCAGTGGCGAACCACACTTTTCACGGTGGCGACGAAGCCGCGGATAACGTTAGTCTGCACGAAGATGTTTGGTGGAATGACGACACGCGACTTCAACGTCATATCTCAGCCATGGAGCAGGCCTTCCCCCGATTCATATACTTGGCAGCCGCGGATGGTGTCGGCCCTTGCTGGGGAGGTGAACTCGATACTGGCCGCGGAAAGTTCAAAGTGATTGTAATGACTCGCGGAGATGAGGGGCTCCCGCGTGTGGCCGTCATCGGGCCCAAGCTGGGCGCGCATGCAGGTCGTCGCTGGATACCAGCACCTCATCTCTACCTCAATGGAAACCTATGCGTTGCCGACGAGAGCGAGTGGGATCCATCGGTTCACAGCGTCGCAACAGCTACAGCTTGGGCTGCACACTGGCTCGCGGCCTACACCGAATGGAGAATGACGAGGCAATGGCCCGTGGCAGGGGTGATGTCAGTTGCGTCTTAAACGCAAACGGAGTGCACCTAGCAGCGACAGATCTGAAGATGGCAGCGCCCAAGCCATGGATCAGATCGCTAACTGGGTGAGATTTGCAGATACGAAAGCAACGGTGCTCACTGCAGGTCTTGGCGTAGCCGTCACTATACTCGCAAGCAACGCAACACAAATTTTCAATGCCGTGCAGCAGAACTGGATCTCTGGGCTGTGTATTGGAGGGCTGTGCTTAATTGCCTTTGTTGCTTTTCTGTGGGCGCTGTTCTGGCTCGTCCGAGCCATCATCCCTCAACGTCGGGTCGACTATGGGCAACCCAACAGGTTCTCTTGGCCATCACTTGCCAATACAACGAACACTAGTCTCCGGGACCACCTTTCCAGTTCCTCCGCTTCAGATGATGCTTGGCAGCAGGTTATTGACCTTTCGAAACTTGCAAATCGCAAGTTTGCCGCTTGCACGAAAGCCATATACGGATTCAGCACGCTGCTCCTCAGCGGATTTGCCTGCGTTATCGGCGCCCTGATTGTCACCATGTAACTCGCCGGCTCCCGCGGTGCACCTGGATGTTGTCTGGAGCAACATTTCAGGAGGTCACCATGCCCACGTTCTACGATCCCGGCGCTGATGCCGGTGAAGCATCCGGAGCTCTGCGCGGGTTCGTGCACGCAACACGTACCTTCGAGAATCCGCAGGAACTGTACAGCGTTCTTGGCGACCTTCTGTCAGGTGTACGTTCGCTCAAGCAGGTACTTGATCAGCTCGCTGCAGCCTATGTCGAGAATCGCCCTCGCGCGTTTGACGACCACGGTGACCATGCCATCGGGTCGAAGGATGCCCTTGCGGCCGCGGACGAACTCCACCAGGCCGCGGCCTTCCTCGACCAGGCAGAGGAACGACTCGATGCCGCAGCAAGTGCTGCGAGTCGAGTCGCTTGGCGCGAAGTTTCAGACGCTGATCCACAGCCGGTTGCTCGGTGGATCAGTGTCGTCTTCTTGCAAGGCCCAGAGGCAGATGAGGTTCTCGACATAATCGACGGAGACGGTGCTCTTGCCGGGCTCGACCATCTGAAATCCTGGGACTTCGGTGACGAGACCACAAGCGCGGCAATGGAGAACGGATACGTCTACGACGCCCCGCCAAGCGGGCCACTTGAGCGTGAGGTAAGAGATGGTGATTACCATCTCGCTTACAGCCACAGCTTCGACCACGTCGCACTGTATCGACTCCATGGGGTTGAGCCAGCTGATCAACTACCCGATGGTAACCGGACCCTTGGCGCTCCGTCAGCATCGAGCCGAACCCGTGAGCAACAGCGAACATCATGGTTTGAGCCCGCTAGCATCACGGCGATCAAGCAGCAGCGGGGTCTAGTGCTATGAGCCGTGATGACTCCGGGCGTCTGCACACATCGGTCCTCGTCGCTCCGGCGTCAGAGAAACGGCGCGTGCGTAAGCAGCGCACTCAGGCTGCCGCGAAGTTGCAGGCTGAGCAGCAGAAGGCTGAACGTCGGGCGGCCCGCGCAAAATACGCGGCCGAACTGGCAGAACGCCGGGCGACCACATTTCTCCCTGCTGCTGGAGAGCCCGGCCCTGCCCAGCTGCGATCTCCTGGAAAGCTCCGCCTACCGCGGCATCAAGACACCTCGGCAACCCTCGCTGGCGCGTACCCGTTCCTGGCCGAAGGCGGTCTCGGACCCGATGGCGTCTTCGTTGGGCAGGATCTGTACTCCGGAGGGTCCTTCGTCTATGACCCATGGGTACTCTATGCGCGCGGCCTCATCACTGCCCCAAACCTCGTGCTCGCAGGGATCGTCGGATCCGGAAAATCCAGCTTGGCGAAAAGCCTCTATACCCGGTCCCTCCCGTTCGGCCGTCGCGTCTACGTTCCTGGCGACCCAAAGGGTGAACACACCGCGGTAGCCGAAGCCGTCGGCGGCAAGGCAATCGTGCTCGGCCACGGACTCTCTACCCGGCTGAATCCTCTCGATGAGGGCTATCGACCCGCAGGAATGAGCGAGGAGAGTTGGTCAGCCACAGTCTCGGCACGACGGCGCGACCTCATCGGCGCACTCGCGGAGACGGTACTGACGCGACCGCTCACTCCACTGGAACACACATCCATCGACACAGCGCTGACTGAGGTCGTGCGCAGTAACGACGTGCCGATCCTTCCGATGGTCGTCGATCACATCCTTGCCCCGGCCTCGGAAGCGGATCTCGATGGGCGTCTCGCTGAGGACGGACGACTCGTTGGACATGCGCTGCGAAGGTTAGTCTCGGGTGACCTCGCCGGGCTCTTCGACGGCCCGTCGACAGTCACGTTCGATCCGACGCTGCCGATGATCTCGCTTGATCTGTCACGGGTGACAGAGAACTCGACGTTGATGTCGGTGCTCATGACGTGCTCGTCGGCGTGGATGGAGTCCGCGCTCCTCGACCCGAACGGTGGCCAGCGCTGGTGTATCTATGACGAGGCATGGCGTCTCATGTCTCATCCGGCGTTGCTGCGACGCATGGATGCTCACTGGCGGCTCGCTCGTCACTACGGAATCGCGAACATGCTTATTTTTCATAAGCTGACTGATCTAGAGAACGTCGGAGATCAAGGATCCGCAATGCGGGCTCTGGCCAACAGCTTGCTCGCGAACGCCGAAACGCGGATCATCTACCGGCAGGAATCTGATCAGCTTGGAGCAACTGCGAAAGCGCTTGGGCTCACCGGCACCGAGCAGAAGCTCTTGCCTGGGCTCGGTGTGGGCCAAGGACTCTGGCGCATCAAGGACCGTTCCTTCGTATGCCAGCACCAACTGCATCCCGGGGAACTGGAACTCTTCGATACCACCACCAGAATGACTGGCAAAAGCTAGAAGGCCACGTGAGTAACGGTACTGGCAGGAGATTCAATCCTCACCATCTCTCGGGTGGTTGTGGGTTGAAGTTCGTGGAACTCCTACCGCCGCCCTATTGCTGCAGAGCTTCTTGCTGTCCGACTCGGAGCCTCAGGAAGCGTGGGATGAGACGGACGAAAATCACCATAACGATCAGTTCGACCAGTGTCTGGGTGACCACGACAAGCGGGGCGAGTGCGAACGCTGCAGGCAGCGCGAGCACGAGCGGGAGCACGACGAGCGAGTTGCGCGTCGCGCCACTGAACACAACTGCTCGCTGACCAGGAATGTCGAGTCTCGCAACTTTTCCAGCGACTGCGCCGATCGGCACCATGATCGCGGCGAAGAGGACGTAGACGGGGATCGCGAGCAGCAGCGAGTCGAGTTGGGCGCTCACGCCGCCGATCTGGGAGGCGACGACGATCGCGAGCGTGAGCATCATCAGCGGCACCATCGCCCCCAGCACCACTGCTTCCAGCGCCCTGCCCCAACGGGTGCGCGCAGCCGCGAGCTGGGTGAGCACAGCCGCGGCCAGGGGCAGGACGATGAGCAGCAGGAACGCTTCGAGAAACGGAGCGAGATCGACGGCGGCGACGAACTCAGCTCCGACGAAGACCCAGAGATAGAACGGGAGCAGCAGTATCTGGGCGAGCATGAGCAGCGGAGCTGCGGCGAGGAGACGATCTTTTGCGCCTCCCGCGATCCCGGTGAAGACAATCACATAGTCCACGCACGGCGTCAGCAACACGAACAACACCCCGACTAGCAGCACCTGGTCGTGTGCGACGATACGCGACAGGCTCCACACCACCACTGGCGCGAAGATGAAGTTCACGACGAGCACGGTGGTGAGAAACCGCCAGTCTCGGAACGCCTGCCCGATCTGTCGGAACGGCACCCCGAGGAACGTCGCATACAGCAGGAGTCCAAGCACGGGGTTGATCGCGGCCTCGGCCGGATACGCGACCACAGGGAACAGGAGCCCGACGAGCAGTCCAACAAGGAGGGCCACCAGGTAGAGCTGCACCTGAAATCGCTCTATCCACTCGACCTCGGCTCGCATAGCTCTCATTCTCTTCTATGCCAGTTACAGGTGATTCCGGAGTGCTCGCTCGATTTGTGTTCGGGTGGGCGTTCCGGCAAGGCCGTGTTCAGTGAAATAGACCCGGCAGGCGAGCGAAGTGGTCTGTCCGTCGGATGGGAACAGGTCTTCACCGTCGACGACGATAGTTGGCGAGCCAGCGAACGCAGTACTCGCTGCTTCAGTTGGCGTGCGAATAAGGACGAACTCGACAGCCACATCCGCCAGCCCTGCACCGTCGAGTGCTTGTCTGGCCCGTACCCCGGCCTCCTCCCAGCTGGGGCATTCTTCGATATGTAATACCTGAACCTTCATGCGTCCACTCTTTCGTTCTTCATTTTGGGTGTGGTATTTACCTCGTGATTCTGCTCTGACACGATCGGGTGTAGGCGCGGTTGTCGGGTGCGGGCAGCGCGTAACCCGTTGGCAATGACAAAAACTTCGGCGACCTCGTGAACCAGGACGACAGCGGCAAGACCGAGTACACCGGTGATCGCCAATGGCAACAGCACGACGATGATCGCCGAAGATAGAACGATATTCTGGTTGATGATGTTTCGTCCGCGACGCGCATGGAGCAGCGCTTGTGGGATGAGACGAAGATCATGACCGGTGAACGCAATGTCGGCGGACTCTATGGCTGCATCGGACCCGGTTGCGCCCATTGCGATGCCGACGGTGGCCGAGGTCAGCGCGGGGGCATCATTGATGCCGTCACCAATCATGCCTGTCGGCTGCTCCTTCACCAAGTCGGTGATTTCACGGGCTTTATCTTCGGGGCGTAGTTCCGCGCGCACGTCAGTGATCCCAGCGAGCTTCGCGAGAGCGTTCGCAGTGCGGGAGTTGTCGCCCGTGAGCATCATCACCTCCACCCTCTGCTCACGGAGTGCTGTGATAGCTTCGGCGGCTTCAGGTCGGAGTTCGTCGCGGACACCAATTGCGCCGACAATCTGACCATCACAGGTGACCATGACGCAGGTCTGTCCATCTGATTCCATCGTCGCGACCTGGTCTGCGAAGTCTCCCGTCGGAGTGATCCAGCGCGGACTACCCACGGTGATTTCGTGGCCATCGATACGGCCTGTGACACCGTGACCAGGCTGCTCGATCACCTCAGTTGCAGCGAGCGTATGTGGGGCCGCTGCGGTGATGGCTGCTGCGAGTGGGTGTGTGCTGTGCAGTTCGATGGCTGCCGCCCAGGCGAGCACCTGTTCGCGGGAAACACCGGCGGTGGCCTCGACCGAGGTAACGGCAGGCTGATTACGCGTGAGGGTGCCGGTCTTATCAACGGCGAGACCGCGTAACGTGCCGAGACGTTCGAACGCAGCCCCGCTCTTGATGATCACCCCAAAGCGGCTGGCGGCCCCAATAGCGGAAACCACTGTTACCGGCACGGCGATTGCAAGCGCACACGGAGAGGCCGCGACAAGCACGACCAAAGCGCGAATAATCCAGGTTTCCGGGTCTCCGAGCAGCGAACCAATCGTCCCGACGAGCACCGCGAGGATGATCACCCCGGGCACCAGTGGGCGCGCGATACGGTCGGCAAGGCGGGCACGTTGGCCTCGATCCTGTTGCGCCTGTTCGACAAGATCAACGAGGGTGGTCAGCGAGTTGTCGGTGCCATCCGCGGTGGCGGTGACTTCCAATGACCCGGATGTGTTGATAGACCCCGCCGCGACCCGATCACCGAGGGCAACCTCGACGGGGATGGACTCCCCGGTGATCGCCGAGCTATCCAGCCTGCTCGCTCCTTGTGCGACAGTGCCGTCGGTGGCGATGCGTTCACCGGGCCGCACCCGAAGCACGTCACCGGTCCGGATTTCGCGTGCGGGCACCTCAACCGGGGTGCCATCGCGAAGGATGGTCGCAGTTTCGGGAACGAGCTTGAGCAAGGAACGGAGGCCGGTGCGCGCCCGATCCATCGCTTTGTCTTCGAGAGCTTCGGCAATGGAGTACAGGAATGCCAGCGCCGCGGCCTCCCCGACATAGCCGAGAATCACCGCCCCAACGGCACTGATCGTCATCAGTAACGCGATCCCGATCTTGCCTTTTGTGAATAGTCCTCGCACCGCACCGGGCACGAACGTGTACGCCCCCAGCAACAGTCCGCCCCAGAACAACACCAACGCCACCATTTCAGCGACTGGGTTCTCCGCCGCCGTCCACTCGATGACGAGGCCCCCGAGGAAGAACACCCCGGAAGCCAGTGGAATCAGAATCGCTGGATCACGCCACCATGGGCGATCTGCATCCTCATGCTCCGCTCCTGAAGTGTTGGGCACCTCGCAACACGACGCGCTCACTTGGCTGCTCGCACGCCAGTAGCGTCGGAGTTGTCGGCGGTGGCGCAGCAACCGGACACAGTGCAAGTCGGATCGATGCACGGCACGTTTTCATCGACGGCGAGAGTCACATCCACCAGCGCCGTCAGCGCCGCCGCCAGGTGGGGGTCGGCAAGCTCGTAGCGGGTTTTGCGTCCCTCGGGCTCAGCGGCCACGATTCCGCACCCGCGGAGGCAGGCGAGATGGTTCGACACGTTCGTGCGTGTCAGTTCCAACTCCCGAGCCAGCTCTGCTGGGTACCCAGGCCCCGAAAGCAACATCAACAGAATCCTCGACCTCGTCGAATCAGCCATCGCCCGACCCAATCGGTTCATCACGTCAACACGAGAAGCAATAGTCAGCATGCACTGACTATACAGCTCGCGATGACCAGTCAGCAAATAGTTACCAGTTGAATGCAGATTATTCAGGCTGAAGTGGGTCGGACCAAGCGTGGGTGGGTCGTTACCACCGCTGAGCATTCGGTCAACGGCTCTGGCAACCTATTCGGACAGGCACGCGCGCGCACCTCAGTGGCATGAGTAATCGCAACAACCCTGCCGAAACACCACCCGAATCACACGTCAACCTTCCGCTCGCCGTCGTCACAGTCAATGAGCGCGGCACCATGGACGTCAGCTACGACGGGCGGGACTTCCCACCTCCGACGCCAGACTCCCCTTGGAGCAGAGCGCGGTTTGGTGCTCTGCTCGACGCAGTTTCTACCCACCGAACGTGCACCGTCCGAGTTGAAGTGCACGAGTTCGACGGCTCGGTCTTCACCGACATCATCCATGCGGCACGAAGCGAGCGCGTCACGACAGTGACAGCTCCACCCAGTACGATCCAGCGAGCGCGACACCGTCCGACGCATCAGCTGTTCGAGATCACCGGGTCTGGGTTCATTCCTGGCGAAGACATCACCGTCGCGCTGGCTTTATCCAGCGCCGAAGGATCTGCTGACGGGACCGCTCGTGGCCTCGTCGACCTAAGCCAGTTGGTCAATCACCGTTCAGAAGTCATGCTCATCGGACGTGTTTCGGGCGTGATCGTTTCAAAGCAGTTGCCGTCATGAGTGCTCCACACGCGCAGGGGCGTGGTCTCGGTGATGAGTTGACCAATGCCTTGATGATTGCACTTGTCGCTGTCTTTGGTGTTGCCGTGGTCCTGCGAGCAGCTGGTTCGATTGCTGCCTTCCTCACTGGGGCGACTCAACCAGCTGTCGGAATTGCCGGTGGTGTCAACGTTCTCTTTGATCCGTTGGACCCGGCGGCAGCGCTCCAAGCGCCCGCGCTCAATGCGATCATCTACTGGGCCGTGGCTATAACGTTTCTTCTCGGACTCGGTGGCGCGATCGGCTGGATCTGGATGAGGTGGCATCGCCATTCTCGAGCCACGGATGCCGATCCACACAAGCTCGTGGGCACTGCCACGAGCCACCAGGTCGTAACCAATGCGTCCGCGAAGTCGCTCTTGCACCGGGCTGCCACACTTCGTCCTTCGCTGGAGAAGCCAATGCCTGAGGACGTGGGTTACTTGTTGGGCCGGTCACGTGGCAAGCAGATTTGGGCCAGCGTCGAAGACTCGATCTTGCTGATCGGGCCACCGCGCTCAGGCAAAGGTCTGCACATCGTCATCCCGGCGATCCTTGATGCACCGGGTGCGGTCGTAACGACGTCAACGAGGCCCGACAATCTCACCGCAACACTCAGAGCACGAGCGCGGCTCGGGCCGGTCGCCGTCTTCGATCCACAACACCTTGCCGAAGGCATCCCTGCCGGGTTGCGGTGGTCACCTGTACGTGGGTGCGAGGACCCGCTGACCGCGATGATCCGAGCAACCGGGCTTGCCGCGGCCACCGAGCTATCTTCGGGTGGCGTCGAAGGCGGCGGGTTCTGGGAAGGAAAGACGCGCATTGCGTTGCAGGCTCTCCTTCACGCGGCGGCCCTCGACCACCGCAGCCCAACAGAACTCTTCCGCTGGACGCTCGACCCCGCGGCGGCAGCAGAAGCGGTCGCTATCTTGATCGGGTCGCCACTCGCGGCAACGGGTTGGGCGGAGTCTCTGGAGGCGATGCTCGATGCCGATCCGCGCACGCGCGATAGCATCTGGCAGGGTGTTTCCCTCGCGCTCTCGGCGCTGGCCGATCCAAGGGTGCTCGATGCTGTCAGCCCAGCTGAAGGCGAACACTTCGACCCCGAGACGTTCATCCGCAGTCGCGGCACACTCTATTTGCTCGCAACCGGCGCGGGTGCGGGAAACAGCTCTGCCCTAGTCGCCGCGTTCGTCGAAGACCTCGTCGAGACGACGCGCCGCATGGCAGCACGATCACCGGGTGCGCGACTTGACCCGCCGCTATTACTCGCCCTCGATGAGATTGGAAACCTCGCGCCGCTCCCCTCGCTCCCGACGCTCATGGCAGAGGGCGGCGGCACAGGGATCACCACGATGCCCGTACTCCAGTCACTCGCCCAAGCGCGAGACAAGTGGTCCGAGAATCAAGCAGCCGCGATCTGGGATGCCAGCATTGCGAAAATCATCCTCGGCGGTGCGTCCAACTCACGTGACCTTCAAGACCTCTCCACGCTGATCGGCGAACGTGACGAGTTCACCGACTCGATCACACTCGGTGACTACGGTTCGCGCTCGAACCAACGTTCCATTCGGCGCGTCCCGATTTTGCCGCCCGACCGCATCCGCACCCTGCCATTTGGCACCGGGGTCATCCTGCTGCGATCGGCACCGCCGATCATTACTGACCTGCATCCGTGGCCGAAGCGGACCGACAGCCCGCAGCTCAAGGCCGACCGCACGGCGGTTGAGGCATTGCTGGAACGCCCCGCGACGTAACGATACGCGCGGGAATCCACGCGCACCTTCCTGATGCAGTGACCGAACAATGCCGGTCACCCGAGCAGACAGGAAGAGAACATGTCGATCCACACGCAAGAATCCGTCTCCGGCTTTGTCGCCACCGACCCCAAGCTGACGACCTCGGCAAACGGAAACCAGCGTCTCTATTTCCGCTTTGGGCAGGAGCATTTTCGTCGCGAAGGGGACGGCAGCTTCACGCAGCTCGAGACGAGCTTCCATCATCTCGTCATGTTTGGGCGCTCAGCGGAACTGGCAAATGAACGGTTCACGAAAGGCGACAACTTCATCGCCGAGGGTTACCAACAGCCGGTGCGCTTCGAACGAGATGGACAGCCCGTTGAGGGGGAAGAGTTCGTGGCGAAGCGCATCGGTCATGATGTCGTTCGCACCCGGTACGACGTGGATCGCTCACCTCGCAAAGTTGCAGGTCAAGACGCTCCCGCCCGGGAACAGAATCGAGCGTTTGAATCCCCCGCACAACGATCAGTATTCAGCCCACCGGTGCTCGGCCTCTAACGCACGAATGGGGATCGACTCATGAACACTCAGGAGAACCTTGATGAAAGCGATGACCGCGCTCACGGCCAGTGGGGCGATGGCAATCTGGTGGCTGAACCGCCACACCCAGTCAACTGGAACCTGCTCACCTCGCACGACCTTGAACAGGAGCTGCTTGAACTCAATCGCTGGGTGGACTGGCTCCGACTGGAGTACGGGCTCCCAGCGTCAGTGATCCCACCGCTCTGGCACCGACACCCCGAGCTGCTCTGGGAGCTGTCTGCGCTCCATCTGCACTGGCTCTGCGCCTATGACGCGAACCAGGACGGCTCTGCCCCACTGGGCTGGCATCGTGACTTCGCTGATGTGCGGCAGCGTCTGCGCGACTGGGTGTCCGCAAGCGGCACCCGTCTCGATCGAGACCGGCCCACACGGCTGACAATCTGGCCCGGTGAGGATCACACGGTCGAAAACGTCGAGCAGGTCATCACTAACCGCGATGCCGACTTCGTGAAATTCGTCGTCGACCAGGTTCAAGTACGCGGAGCCGCCGAAGATGCCTTTTACGCGAGCATCGACGATCACACGGGAGAAGTGCCCAACTAATCGCCGTCACCGGCTGAGCACAGTGTTGGGCTCAGCCGGTGACTCGTGCATGGCTACCTCTCTGCGGGCGACTGCCTCAAAATGCTTCCACCGCAACAACAGCACCACGCTGACCGGGCCCATGACGATGAACTTTATCGCGTTCCATATACAGATCAAGATCACGAGGTGTAACCACCCCGGCCCGCCATGATCGATCAGATCTAAACACCACACGGCAGCCAGCGCGTAGGGCACGACAAGCAACATCGCTGGCACACCCCACTTCAGCCCACGACGCCGCCGAATGAAAGCGATGAGGATGTTGGTCGGCATGCAGTGCTGCATGAACGAGCGAACGTAGATACTCAAGATCCAGATTGAGCGAATCATAACGGGGACTCCCGATGTACATACTTCTCCGAAGAGGAGGCGACATATGATCGAGTTCCCGTGAGGGCCGCCCCGAAGGGCCTGCTAATTGTGGACGTGCCTCACCTTCCAATGTACGCCCCTTTTACAGATGCGAAAGGGGTCGGATGAGGCGCACCTTCTAGTAGAAGTCACTCTCGAAGGAGGCCACCATGCCCGCGCTCACCGCTCTTGTTAGGGATGATCGATCTGCCCGCGTATTGCTGTCGATGATCGGCGCCCCCGGCAACGTCGCCACGGGAAACCTGCTCGCCGAGGTGGGCTCAGTGGAACTGATCTCAATCGTCGACAGGGACGGCCTAGTCCCGGGAATGGATCGCGTTGAAGCTGCGGTGTGGCGCGATCGGCTACTTTCAGTTGCCACCCCGGATCGACTTGCCGAGCGCATGATTGAGGCCAGCAAGTTCCGTGTGATCATTCCCAGCGATCCCGACTGGCCAACGTCACTCAACGATCTCGGCGCTCGTGCCCCATACGCGCTCTGGGCGAAGGGACGCACCGAATTGCTTACTCAGCCGCTCTCTCAGCGAATCACCGTCACTGGTGCCCGCGCCGAGACCTCATACGGCGCGCATGTCACCGACGAACTGTGCGGAGACCTCGCTCAGGACGGCAGAACGCTGGTCGCAGGCGCGGCGTACGGGATCGAGGCCTCCGTGCACCGCGCCGCCTTCCTCCGCGATATGAACACGATCGCAGTGCTCGCTTCTGGGGTTGATCGCCCATACCCCGCGGGCCACGCTGATCTCATCGACCGTATTGCGCGCGAAGGGCTGCTGCTGTCCGAGGTACCACCGTCGGTCGCGCCGACTCGCCAGCGGTTTATCGACCGATCGCGCATCCTCGCCGCTTTGTCGAGCGCGACGATCATCGTTGAAGCAGGATCCCGGTCAGGTTCGTTGCACACGGCCACCGAGGCTGCGCAGCTCGGCCGCCTCGTCGGCGCAGTCCCCGGGCCTATAACGAGCGCCGCCAGCACGGGGACCAACCTGCTGCTGCAAAGTGGTCACGCCTGTGTCATTACCAATGGATCCGACATCGTGCGCATGGTTGAGGGAGAAACGAACGCCCCCGCGCGGAGTGTGATCCGAGCGGGGGCGCCGTATGCGGTCTCACCCAAGAGTTGGGTGCTGTAGCTGCTACCTCGCCGTTGGCATCTCTACCACCAGACTCCGTCGAAGCTCGTCGAGGTCAACGCGAATGAGGCGCCCGACCCGATACCCGCGGACGGTGCCGTCAGCGATTCGACGTCTGATGGTCTTGACCGAAACTCCCAGATTCTCGGCCGCGACCGCCAATGGAACCAACGCGGAGTCGTGTGCATCGGATGGAGTGCGAGCAATCATGGTGTTACCTCCCTGTAAGCGAATGAGTGTCACTCCACAGGTGTCCGCGGCTGTCCGGTTAGGTCTCCTCTCCCCCATCACCTTCTTTCTTCGCTCGGGCGATACTCGAGCGGACACGGTCACTCATGCGGTCGGCCAACTCTCGGTCTCGGTTCATCGTGGCGTGCTGGTAGCGCAGCACGATGTGGATGTCAGCGTGCCCGCCCCGGCGCATCAGCTCCGCGAGCGTCGCCCCCTCTTGCGCGAAGATCGTCAGCCCCGTGTGCCTCAAATCGTGAAATCTGAAGCGATGAGGCAGCCCCGCGACTCCATCTCGCACGTCGGCCCAGATGTATCCCCACCGGGTGTTCGACAGCGGGATGCTCCCCCGGCTGTCGGCGGGAAGCACAGGCGCCTTCGCGTCGGACGAAACGTAGTCTTCCAAGTGCTGCTGCAGTCGACCGATCATGAGCTTCGGAATGCTGAGGGATCGCCTGCCAGCTTCACTCTTCAGGTCGGTGTAGCCACCGGTGTTGGCGTTGAGCTGACGCCGCACATGCAGTGTGGCGCTTCCGTCGTCGTGCCACTCGATGTCACGACGCTGCAGACCGAGGCACTCACCTCGGCGCAGCTGGCACCATGCCGCAAGCAGCACCGCAATAGCCCACTGATCTGGAACCGCCTCGTACAGTGCTTCCACCTGTATGGGATTCGCAACGTCTTCACCCGCGTCGTGGTCTGCGTCGTGCCTCACCGACTCTTGCCGCGGTACCGATACGTTCGGTGCCGCCGGGATGATGCCGTCTCGTGCGGCCTGCCGGAGGATCATCATGAGCACGATGAGCACCGGTCTCGTAATGCCGTTGAACTTCGAGTTTGGGTTGAGCGGCGCGGGGATGTGGTCCAGCCGGTCCGTCATCACCTTGATGCGGGCAGCGTCGATCTCGCGCACTGGCGTGCTTCCGAACTCTGGAATGAGATAACCGGTGACCTTGCCTTTATACGAGCGCACGGTACCAACGGCGCGCTTCTTACCGCTGCGATTTGGTTCGGTACGGATCATTTCAAGCCAACGCGTGGAGTACTCTTCGAAGCCCAAGGACTGCGCCTGTTGGACCTCCAGCTCAGCTTGCAGCCGCGCTGCGGTCTCCTCCGGTGGCTCCCAAAGGCCCCGTGCCATCTTCGATTGCACCCCGGCAAGCCAGGTTCGTGCATCCGTTTTGGTGAGGAAGGTGAGCGGCCGGTCTTGATCGGTTCTGGCGGTGTAGGTCGTTCCGTCGAGTCCCGGGTAGCGAGCTTGCCATCGACCAGACGGGAGCTTGCGCAGGCTCCCCCAATTCTCGCGTTTGCTGTTACTCATGATGCCCTCCCCTGGACTAGAACGGACGCTGGCGGACCGTCGTGCCACTTCGTGCCACTCGACCTCACACCTCGCCTAGATCCGCATGATTCCGCGGATCTCCGGGGGTTGATTCGATCGTTGGTGGCACGAAGTGGCACGGCTTCGGCGGTGCAGCAACCGCAAATTCCGGTCGCTACCTCGCCTTCCTTCCGCATGGAAGGTGCGCGCGTGCCATCCCCGTGCCACTTCGGGTGGGTATTCCTGTTCATTTCTGTTCTCCTCTGTCTTTCGACTGGGAGACACGAAAACGCCCCTGATCTGCGAAAACTCGCGGATCAGGGGCGTGAACAGGTATTTATGCGGGTCCTCTAGGAAGAAATCTTAGAAGTCCCAGTCCTCATCCTCGGTGGCGACGGCCTTACCGATCACGTACGAGGAGCCTGATCCGCTGAAGAAGTCGTGGTTCTCGTCTGAGTTCGGCGACAGCGACGAGAGGATCGCCGGGTTGACGTCAGTCATCTCCTTCGGAAACATCGGCTCGTAGCCGAGGTTCATCAGCGCCTTGTTCGCGTTGTAGTGCAAGAACTTCTTCACGTCTTCGGTGAGACCGACGGAATCGTAGAGATCCTGCGTGTAGTGCACCTCGTTCTCATACAGCTCGTACATGAGCGAGAACGTGTAGTCCTTGAGCTCCTCGCGGCGCTCCTCGGTCTCCTTTTCGAGACCCTTCTGAAACTTATACCCGATGTAGTACCCGTGCACGGCCTCGTCGCGAATGATGAGGCGGATCAGGTCAGCCGTGTTCGTGAGCTTCGCCTTCGACGACCAGTAGATCGGGAGGTAGAAGCCCGAGTAGAACAGGAATGACTCGAGCAGCGCCGAGGCGACCTTGCGCTTCAGCGGATCATCACCACGGTAGTAGTCGGTGATGATCTGTGCTTTTTTCTGCAGGTACGGGTTCTCGACAGACCAGCGGAATGCGTCGTCAATTTCCTGAGTCGAGCACAAGGTCGAGAAGATCGACGAGTAGCTCTTCGCGTGCACCGACTCCATGAACGCGATGTTCGTGTAGACCGCCTCCTCGTGCGGGGTGATCGCGTCGGGAATCAGCGAGACCGCTCCGACTGTGCCCTGGATCGTGTCGAGCAGGGTGAGTCCCGTGAAGACGCGCATGGTGAGCAGTTGCTCGTTCGGCGTCAGCGTCGCCCACGACTGCACATCATTCGAGAGCGGCACCTTCTCGGGCAGCCAGAAGTTGTTCACCAGACGGTTCCAGACCTCGAGGTCTTTTTCGTCTTCGATGCGGTTCCAGTTGATGGCCTGGACGTGATCCACCAGTTTGAGCTTCTCGTGCGGCACCATGCGTGTTCCTTTTCTCAACCGAAAGAGTGGGTGGGTAGCTGCGCGATGCAGCGAGCGTGAGCTACTGAGCGATTACCGCATGCGCGCATTGTGAGGCAATCACAGCATGCAACTGACGCACTGCTCGAGTTCCGTACCCTCGAGGGCGAGCTGACGCAGGCGGATGTAGTAGATCGTCTTGATGCCCTTGCGCCACGCGTAGATCTGCGCCTTGTTGATGTCGCGCGTGGTGGCGGTGTCTTTGAAGAACAGGGTCAACGAGAGGCCCTGATCCACATGCTGCGTCGCCGCGGCGTAGGTGTCGATGATCTTCTCGGGACCGATCTCGTAGGCATCCTCGTAGTATTCGAGGTTGTCGTTCGTGAGGAATGGCGCCGGGTAGTAGACGCGCCCCAGCTTGCCTTCCTTGCGAATCTCAATCTTCGACGCGATCGGGTGGATCGAGCTCGTCGAGTTGTTGATGTACGAGATCGAGCCGGTCGGCGGCACCGCCTGCAGGTTCTGGTTGTAGATGCCGTGCGCCTGCACGCTGGCCTTCAACTCACGCCAGTCTTCCTGGGTCGGGATCGCGACACCAGACGCGGCGAACAGCTCGCGCACGCGCTCGGTCTCGGGTTCCCACACCTGCTCGGTGTACTTGTCGAAGAACTCGCCCGAGGCGTACTTCGAATCCTCGAACCCCTCAAACGCGACCCCGCGATCGATCGCGAGCCGATTCGAGCCCTTCAGCGCGTGGAAGAGGATCGTGTAGAAGTAGATGTTCGTGAAATCGATGCCCTCGGCGCTGCCGTAGTGGATCCGCTCGCGAGCGAGGTACCCGTGCAGGTTCATCTGGCCGAGGCCAATGGCGTGCGACTTATCGTTGCCGTCTTCGATCGAGCGCACCGATGAGATGTGGCTCATGTCGCTCACCGCGGTGAGGGCGCGGATCGCGAGATCGACGCTGGCCCCGAAGTCATCGCCGTCCATCATCATGGCGATGTTCATCGAGCCCAGGTTGCAGGAGATGTCCTTGCCGATCTGGTCGTAGCTGAGGTCTTCGTGGTAGGTGGTGGGGGTGTTGACCTGCAGAATCTCGGAGCACAGGTTCGACATGTTGATGCGGCCCTTGATGGGGTTCGCCTTGTTCACCGTGTCTTCGAACACGATGTAGGGATAGCCCGACTCGAACTGCAGTTCGGCCACGGTCTGGAAGAAATGGCGGGCGCTGATCTTCGTCTTCTTGATACGCGCGTCATCGACCATCTCGTGGTACTTCTCGCTGATCGAGATATCACCGAAGGGCACGCCATACACGCGCTCAACGTCGTACGGCGAGAAGAGGTACATGTCCTCGTTCTTCTTCGCGAGTTCGAACGTGATGTCGGGCACCACGACGCCCAGCGAGAGCGTCTTGATGCGGATCTTCTCGTCGGCGTTCTCGCGCTTCGTGTCGAGAAACCGCATGATGTCGGGGTGGTGCGCCGAGAGGTACACCGCGCCCGCGCCCTGACGCGCGCCGAGCTGGTTTGCGTAGCTGAAGCTGTCTTCGAGCAGCTTCATCACGGGGATGATGCCGGAAGACTGGTTCTCAATCTTCTTGATCGGGGCACCCGCCTCGCGGATGTTGGACAGCGACAGCGCCACGCCGCCGCCACGCTTGGAGAGCTGCAGCGACGAGTTGATCGCGCGCGAGATCGACTCCATGTTGTCTTCGATGCGCAGCAGGAAGCAGGAGACGAGCTCGCCACGCTGTGCCTTGCCGAGGTTCAGGAACGTCGGGGTGGCCGGCTGGAAGCGGCCCGAGATGATCTCGCGCATGATGCCGCGGGCGAGCTGCTGATCGCCCTGCGCGAGACCGAGCGACACCATCACAACGCGATCCTCGAAGCGTTCGAGGTAGCGCTTACCGTCGAACGTCTTCAGCGCGTATGAGGTGAAGAACTTGAACGCGCCGAGAAAGGTCGGAAAGCGGAACTTGAGACCGTACGCCTCATCAGTGAGCTGCTCGATGAAATCGAGCGGGTACTTCTCGATGAGCTCGCGCTCGTAGTAGTCGTTATCAAGGAGGAACCGCACACGCTCCTCGAAGTTGTGGAAGAAGACCGTGTTCTGGTTGACGTGCTGCAGGAAATACTGACGCGCGGCCTCGCGATCCTTCTCGAACTGAATCTTGCCGTCTGCGTCATACAGGTTGAGCATCGCGTTCAGCGAGTGGTAGTCCATGTCGCTCACGCGCGAGGAGGCGAGCGGAGCGTCGATCACTGCTGTTTCCAAAACTGTTCCAATCCATGTTGGACGGCGGTCACGTCGTCCGGGGTGCCAAAGAGTTCAAATCGATAAAGGTGGGGCACGTGGCACTTCTTGGCGATGATGTCGCCCGCAATGCCGTACGCGTCGCCGAAGTTCGTGTTGCCTGCGGCGATGACCCCGCGAAGGTTCATTCGATTGCGCTCGTCGTTGAGAAACCGAATAACTTGCTTGGGGACTGCCCGTGTTTCCGGGCCACCGCCGTAGGTCGGGAGGATGAGCACGAACGGCTCGTCCACCACGAGAGGCTCATCGGTGGAGCGCAGGGGGATGCGCTGGGCGGGCCGCCCGAGCTTCTTCACAAAGCGATCGGTATTGCCCGACACGCTGGAGAAGTAGACCAGATCAGTCATCTTTCGCTCCCCTTGCGTTCTTCCCGAGTGCGTGGATCGCCCACGGCCGAAGTCGTGGGCGATCATCAGGGCAACTAGTCGCCGAGGCGCGACGCGAGCTGCGAGATCTTGTCGGGGCGGAAGCCCGACCAGTGCTCGTCGTCAGTCACCACGACGGGTGCCTGGAGATAGCCCAGTTCTTTCACGGTCTCAAGCGCCGTGGGGTCTTCCGACAGGTCAATGACGTCGTATTCGATGCCCTGGCTGTCGAGCGCACGATAGGTCGCGGTGCACTGCACACACGACGGCTTGGTGTACACGGTGGTTGCCATGTCACGCCCTTTCTCAAAACTGCTCTGACCTCGACCGAGGCACTACATATAGTGAATCATATCGCGTTAGACCACAAGATGATGTAGTTACACCAATGTCATTTTCCACCCGTTCTCCACCGGCCGGAGGGCCCATCTGGGGAGAACCTTCCGCACTTTTCCGCCACCTGGGGCGAGTTATCCACAGCCCCGCGGGCGGAAGATTATTTCTCCCCACAGGCCCGCGCGGCGTGTCGGCCCTGACCCCTGATTTCGGGCTTGACAGCAGGGTAGGCGCCACCTCTGACACTGGCGGATTCCGAGATGACGGGATGATCCACCCCCGTCACAGGTCGGGCGCAAGTGGCTGCTTCGGCAAGCTGGAAAGAGCCACTTGCGCCCTACCAGGGGGTCACGGGCAAGATCCACACCCACCGCCCATCGAGGTAGGGCGTGAGTGGCTGCTTCGGCAAGCCGGAAGAAGCCACTCACGCCCTCCTGAGCGAAGCGGGCGCGATCCGCACGTCCCTACACGTGGTGGTAGGGCCGACCCCCGGCAATCTCTTGCGCCCGGTAGAGCTGCTCGGCGACAATCAGCCGCACCAGCTGATGTGGAAACACGAGCTGCGACAGGCTCCACACGAAGTCGGCCCGCTGCCGCACCCGGTCGTCAACCCCGTAGGCCCCGCCGATCACGAGCGAGACTTGCCGCCCCGCATCGAACGCAGATTGCAGCGTGCGGGCGAGACTCGGCGAGTCGACATTCTTGCCGCGCTCATCGAGCAGCACAACGAACTCTCCCGCGCCGATCTTGCCGAGCACCCGATCTGTTTCCTCGCTACGCGCCGCGTCGCCCTCGCGCGACGAGTGCGGCAGCAGCAGCCACGACGCGTCGAATGGCTTGCGCAGGCGCTTCTCGTAGCGCGCGATGCCGCCGTCGACCCAGGGTTCATGTCGCTTGCCGATTGCGAGGATCCGAATACTCACGAGGTCAGACCCATTCCGAGCACCAGAGGCACTCGGCACTGGCGTCGCGGCGAGAGCCAGAAATGGCTCTCGCTCTGAGCTCCAGCGTGCAGCTTCTTGCCGATCGCGATGACGCGAACACTCACGGTGCACCCATCGCTAGTCGACGCGCACGGTGTCGAGATACTCGGCCACCCGCCCGATCGCCTCGGTCAGCACATCCACCCGCGGCAGCGTCACGAACCGCAAGTGATCGGGGGTTGGCAGGTTGAAGCCGCGGCCGTTCGTCACCAGCACACTCGTCGCGCGCAACAGGTGGATCACGAACTCCTGGTCGTCTTCAATCGGGTAGCGCGTCGGGTCGAGGCGGGGAAACAGGTACATCGCCCCACCCGGAAGCTCGCAGGTAACGCCCGGAATCTCGGTCAGCAACCGGTGGGCCGCGTCGCGCTGCTCACGCAGTCGCCCACCCGGGCCGCACAGCGCCCCGATCGAGGATTCGTGCGACAGCGCGATCGGGATCGCGTACTGCGCCGGAACGTTGGCGCACATTCGCATGTTGGCGAGCAGCGTGAGCCCCTCGAGAAAGTCGATCGCGAGCTCTAGGTTGCCCGAGGCGACGACCCACCCCGAGCGGTACCCCGCGACGCGCTGCGCCTTCGACAGCCCACTGAATGTCAGGCACAGCGTCTCGTTGACGTGCCGGGCCGCATGCTCGTGCACGCCCTCGTACAGCACCTTCTCGTAGATCTCGTCGGCGAGCAGCACCAGCCCGTGCCTCTCGGCGAGCGCCGCGAACCCCCGCACGAGATCTGCCGAGTAGACGGCACCGGTGGGGTTATTCGGGTTGATGAGCACGATGCCCTTGGTGCGCGGGGTCACGAGCGCCTCGATCGCCGCGAGGTCAGGCATCCACCCGTTCTGCTCGTCGCACGGGTAGTGCACGGCGCGCCCGCCCGAGAGGGTGACCTGCGCGGTCCAGAGCGGATAGTCGGGCGCGGGCACCAGCACCTCGTCACCGTTACTCACGAGCGCTTGCAGCACCAGGGAGATGAGTTCGCTGACCCCGTTGCCCAGGTACACGTGCTCGGGTTCGACGCCCGTGATCCCGATGCCGGTGTAGTAGTCGGCCACGGCCTCGCGCGCCACCAGCACACCGCGCGAGTCGCTGTATCCCTGCGCCTCGGGCAGCACTCGTCGCAGTTCCTCCACGATCTCGGGCGGTGCCTCGAACCCGAACGGGGCCGGGTTGCCGATGTTGAGCTTGAGGATCCGATGTCCCTCGCGCTCGAGCCGCTCGGCCTCTTCGAGAATCGGGCCGCGCACGTCGTAGCGCACCCCGCTGAGCTTGCTGGATTGAGTGATGGCGCGCACGTAACGATTATTTCACTCGCGCGAGTGGATCGCGTACACGCCCGGTTCCAGACCCGCTACGCGCCGGCGAGCGCCCGGGTGTCGTCGTCGACCCAGTCAAGCGATCGCTCGACCGCCTTGTTCCAGAGGCGCAGGAGGCGCTCGCGATCCACCGTGTCCATCCTTGGCAACCAGCGACGCCCCTCGCGCACCAGTGCGCTGAGCTCGTGCTTCCCCGCCCACACGCCCGTGGCGAGCCCGGCGGCGAAGGCGGCACCCAGCGCGGTGGTCTCGAGCACCTGCGGGCGCACCACGTCAATACCGAGCATGTCGGCCTGAAACTGCATCATCATGTCGCTGGCGGATCCGCCTCCGTCGACCTTCAACTCGGTCAGGGCGACACCCGTGTCTGCCGCCGCCGCGTCGATCACCTCGACAGTCTGGTACGCGCACGCCTCGCTCGCCGCGCGCACGAGGTGCGCCCGCGTCACGAAGCGGGTGAGCCCGACGATCACGCCGCGGGCGTCGGGCTGCCAGCGTGGGGCGAAGAGGCCGGAGAATGCGGGCACGATGAACGCCCCGCCCGCGTTGGGCACGCTCGCGGCCAGCCCCTCGATCTCGGTGCTGTCGCGCAGCACGCCGAGGTTGTCGCGCAGCCAGTGGTGCAGCGAACCCGCCACCGCGACCGAGCCCTCGAGCGCGTAGGTGGGTGCCTCGCCGTCGAGGCGATACGCCACGGTGGTGAGGAGCCCGTTGCGCGAGCGCACCGGCTGCTCCCCCGTGTTCACGATCAAGAACCCGCCGGTGCCGAAGGTGTGTTTCGCGTCGCCCGTGGCGAACGCCGCCTGCCCGAAGGTCGCCGCCTGCTGGTCGCCCAGAATTCCCGCGATCGGCACGCCCTCGAGCCCGGGCACACCGCGCACCTCGCCAAGCACCTGCGACGACGAGACGATCTCCGGCAGCATCTCGCGCGGAATTTCGAAGGTATCGAGGGCTTCCTGGCTCCAGTCGAGGGTCTCGAGATCGCACAGCAGGGTGCGGCTGGCGTTGGTCACATCGGTGATGTGGATCCCGCCGCCCGTCGCACCCCCCGTGAGGTTAAAGACAAGCCACGAGTCGATCGTGCCGAACCGCAGCTCACCGCGCGCCGCACGCTCGGCGACACCCGGCACCTCGTCGAGCAGCCAGCGCACCTTGCTCGCCGAGAAGTAGCTCGCGAGCGGCAGCCCGGTGATCTGTCGCAGGCGCTCGGTGCCGAGCGGGTGCGCGGCGGCGAGCGCGTCGATGATCGGCTGCGTGCGGGTGTCTTGCCACACGATCGCGTCGGCGACGGGTGCGCCGGTCGCGGCATCCCACACGACCGTCGTCTCGCGCTGGTTGGTGATGCCCAGGCCGGCGATGCGATCCGCCCCGATGCGGGCCGCGGAAAGCGCCTCGCGCAGCAGGGCTTGGGTAGTGTGCCAGATCTCGGTGGCGTCGTGGCCGACCCAGCCGGCCCGCTCGAAGATCTGGCGGTGCTCGCGCTGCGCGGTCGCGACCTCGCGCGCCTCGCGGTCGAACACGATGACCCGGGTGGAGGTGGTGCCCTGATCGATCGCCACGATGTGGTCTCGCGTCGCTGCTGCCATGCATCGAAGCCTAGCGGCCGCTTCCGCGGTTCGAGGTTCCCGCGACCTCATCGCGGGTAGGGCGCAAGTGGCTGCTTCCGGACATCGGAAGCAGCCACTTGCGCCCAACCTGATTGGAGACGGGGTCGGCGAGGCCGAGGGCGGGGGTCTCGCGAGCGCAGTAAACTGGCACCCATGGCCGAAACCCTGCGCGTCGCCTCCGTCAATGTGAATGGCATCCGTGCCGCCTTCCGCAAGGGCATGGGCGACTGGCTCGATGCCCGCGATGTCGACGTGCTCGCGATGCAAGAGGTGCGCGCCGACGACACCCACCTCGAGCAGCTCCTCGGCGAGGGCTGGCACCTGCTGCACGATCCGTGCGACATCAAGGGCCGCGCGGGTGTCGCGATCGCGAGCCGCGTGCCCGCAACTGGGCATCGCAAGCGCCTCGGCGCGGATGACGCACAGGATTCCATCCAGTCGTCTGGCCGCTGGCTCGAGGCCGACTTCGACCTCGGGGGCACCCCCCTCACCGTCGTCAGCACCTACGTGCACTCGGGCGAGGTCGACACTCCCCGCCAGGAAGCGAAGTGGGCGTTCCTCGATGCCATGGGCGAGCGCATGCGCGAGCTCCAGGCAGCCTGCGAGTACGTCGCGATCGTCGGCGACCTGAACGTCGGCCACCGCGAGCTCGACATCAAGAACTGGAAGGGCAACGTGAAGCGGGCGGGCTTCCTGCCCCGTGAGCGCGCCTACTTCGACCGCTTCTTCGGCGAGGCCGGCGAGAGCGTCGTGGGTGTCGACGGCAGCGCGGGTGAGGGCCTGGGCTGGGTCGATATCGGCCGCAGATGGCATGGCGAGGTACCGGGGCCATACACCTGGTGGTCGAACCGCGGGCAGGCCTTCGACAACGATTCGGGCTGGCGCATCGACTACCACGTGGTCACACCGCCCCTCGCCGAGCGCGTCGCCCACTATGCGATCGACCGCGCCCCCTCCTACGACACCCGCTGGAGCGACCACGCCCCCGTCGTGGTCGATTACCGCGCCTAAATTCTTCACCCGGTGGATCGCCTGGCGATCCACCCCACACCGTGAGCGGCAGTGCCGCCAGAAAGCCCAGACACCATGAGCGAGAACCAGAAGCCCGTTATTTTCTCAGGGATGCAGCCCTCGAGCGATTCACTGCACCTCGGCAACTACATCGGCGCGCTCACGCAGTGGGTCGACATGCAGGAGAGCTTCGACGCGTTCTTCTGCGTCGTGAACCTGCACGCCATCACGGTGCCGCAGGATCCGGCCGACCTCGTCGAGCGCACCCGCTCGACCGCGGCGCAGTACATCGCGGCCGGTATTGACCCCGCGAAGTCGACCCTGTTCGTGCAGTCGCACGTGCCCGCGCACGCCGAGCTGGCGTGGGTGCTGAACACGCTCACCGGCTTTGGCGAGGCGAGCCGCATGACGCAGTTTAAAGACAAGTCGCAGCGCTACGGCTCAGACACCGCCTCGGTGGGGCTGTTCACCTACCCGATCCTGATGGCCGCCGACATCCTGCTGTACCAGGCCGATGCCGTGCCCGTGGGCGAGGATCAGCGCCAGCACGTCGAACTGACCCGCGATCTCGCGACCCGCTTCAACAGCCGGTTCGGGGCGACGTTCACGGTGCCCGAGGCGCAGATCCAGAAGGACACCGCGAAGATCTACGACCTGCAGGAGCCGACCTCAAAGATGTCGAAGTCTGCCGAGAGCGAGGCGGGCCTGATCAAGGTGCTGGATCCCGCCAATGTCACGAAGAAGAAGATCATGCGGGCGGTGACCGACGACGACGGCGAGATCCGCTACGACCGCGCGGCGAAGCCCGGGGTGTCGAACCTGCTGACGATCTTCGCGGTGTTGACCGGGCGTTCGATTGAGTCACTCGAGCGCGAGTTCGACGGGCGCGGGTATGGAGACCTGAAGAAGTCGCTGGTCGAGGTGGTCGAGGAGACCTTCGCCCCCGTGCGCGCCCGCACCGCGGAGCTGCTCGACGACCGCGCCGAGCTCGACCGCCTGCTCGCGGGCGCCGCGGATCGCGCGAACGAGGTCGCAAGCCGCACCCTCGCCACGGTCTACGAGCGGATCGGGTTGCTGCACCGGTAGCCCCCCGCCGAAAGGTCGCAATTCCACCACCTGCGCGCAAATGGTGGTGGAATTGCGCCTCCTCGATGCGCCCAGGTCGGGCGTGAAGGTGGACTCCCTCCATAGAATGACCACATGACTGAGAGCGCAGCCGCCCGCACCGACACACCCGCTCCTGCAGCACCCTCCAGGGTCGGCCGCCTCGCGCGGGCCGCGCTGCGCGTGCCATTCACCGCGCTCCTCGTTCTCGCGATCCTCGCGATCGCAATCGCGACCGGATCGATCCTCTCGCCCGCCGCGGCCATGCCCTGGTTCGAGCGGATCGCAACCGGCCTCCCCGCCTTCGCGGAGGGGCGCTGGTTCACGGTCGCGACCTCTCCCTTCGTGCTCAGCCCGCCGATCGCGCTGCTGCTCATCGCACCCGTGCTCATCGGCGGCGTGGGTTGGGCCGAATGGCATTTTGGCACCCTCCGCACCGTGGGCCTCTTCGCCGCGGGCCACCTGGTCGGCGTGTTCGGCGCGGCAGGGGTACTGCTGCTCATCGCTCCGAGCGGTTGGCCGTGGGCGGTGCGCCTGTCTGAGGCACTCGACGTGGGCCCCTCGGCCGGCGCATTCGCCTGCCTCGCGTTCGTGCTCGCCACGCTGCCCTCGCCCTGGCGCCTGCGGGCCCGCTTTGCGCTCGGCGTGTGGGCCGCGATCGAGGTGCTCTACATGGGTCAACTCGCGAACCTCGAACACGCCATCGCCATCACGGCGGGCCTCGTCGCGAGCGGGTGGCTGCCCGCATTCCGCCACCCGGCCGGCCGCCCCAGCACTCGAGAGTGGCGCGTGATGTCATTCGCGTTCTTGCTGGCCATCGGGGTGGTGCAGGTGATCGACCTCGCGATCCCCTACGACGGGCCGCTCGGTCAGCACTTCCCCGTCGCAAACGCGCTCGACGTCGCGCTCGACGTGATCTTCATCGCGCTCATCGCAAACGGCATTCGGCTCGGGCTGCGCTGGGCGTGGATCATCACCCTCGCGGCCGCCGCATTCAACGCGCTCTCGGTCGTCGTCGGCCTCGCGCTCGTTCCCTCACTGATCGACTCGGGCACGATCGAGAGCCCCATCGAGGCGCTGAGTCTCGTGCTCCCCGAGGGCCTCCTCTGGCTCGCCCTCCTGGTGGTGCTGGTGTTCGCGCGTGGGGCATTCCGCGTTCCGCTGCGCGCGAGCCGGCGTGCCCTCACCGCTGACGGGCTGAGCCGCACCGCGGCGCTTGACCGGCTCCGAGCCTTGGGCGGCGGCACAATCTCGTGGATGATCGGCTGGGCTCCGAACCGCTATCTTCCCGTGGGCGGCAGCCCCACGAACGTCGCGGGATCCACCGGTGTCGTCGCCTACCAAGCCTACGCGGGCGTCGCGATCGGCCTGGGCGACCCCGTGGTTGCCCCCGGTGGACACGCCGAGGCGCTCGCCGCGTTCGCGCGGGCCTCCGAGCAGGCCGGCCTGATCCCGTGCGTGTTCTCGGCGGGTCGCGAGGCCGCAGAGGCAAGGCCCGCGGGCTGGCGCGCGGTGATCGTTGCCGAAGACACGATTGTGGATCTGCCCGGCCTCGAACTGACCGGCAAACGCTGGCAGCCGGTGCGCACCTCGGTGAACCGGGCCGCGCGCGAGGGCATCGAGTTTCGCATGTGCCAGCTCGCCGACGAGCCCTTCGGGGTACGCGCGCAGGTGCGGGCAATTTCCGAGCAGTGGACGGGCGACAAGGGGCTGCCCGAGATGCGCTTCACGCTCGGCACGGTGGATGAGGCGATGGATCCGGAGACCCGCGTCGGGCTCGCCGTCGATGCCGACGGCAACCTCCACGGCATCACCTCGTGGCTGCCGGTCTACGGGGGCGGCGGGGAGATCCACGGTTGGACACTCGATCTCATGCGTCGACGCGACGGGGGCTTCGGCCCGGTGATGGAGTTTCTCATCGCCTCCTCTGCCCTGCATTTCGCGGAGGCGGGCTACCAGTTCGTGTCGCTCTCGGGGGCACCACTCGTGCGACCCGAGGATGCCGAGGAGGGGCCGGTGGATCGCGTGCTCGACGGCCTGGGCGCACTCATCGAGCCGCTCTACGGCTTCAGATCGCTGCACCGCTTCAAGCAGAAGTTCAACCCGCGCGCCGAGCCGCTGCACCTGCTGTTCCGCGACGAGGGCGACCTGCCGCGCATCGCGGTCGCGTTGACGCGCGCATACCTGCCCGACGCATCCCTGCGTGACCTCGTGGCCTCGGCCGCGGCAAGCGTGCCCACAGCCGAGGCCGCACCCTCGGGCGGGTCACAGTGACCGAGGGTCCGGCCGCGCGCCGCGCCGGCGCGGCATCTCGAGTCAATGCATTTTGGTTCCTCAGCGGCGAGATCGTGGGGTGGATCGCGCAGATCGCCCTGCTGTGGGTCGGAGCCCGCTACGTGCTCATCGACGACGGGGACGAGATCGACGAGACGCTGCGGCTCTTCGGTTGGTGTCTGATCGGCACGGGCTACCTCACCTTCACTGCGGTCTGGATGCACCTCAGCGTCAGGTTCAGTGACCACGATCATCCTCTGTTTCGTCGTCTGGCCGGGTTTCCGCTACTGCGCTGGTTCTCGCTCATCGTGACGTTCGCGTCGAGCGCGGTCGGGTTGACTGCCGCACTCACCCTCATTCTCGTGCGCGACGACCCCGACCATCTCGCGATCTACGAACTCGCGGCGGTGTGGACGATGCTCGTTTCGTGGGCGCTGTTTCATTGGGGGTACTCGCGGGTCTACCACGGCAAGTATCTTCGCTCGACGGGCCAAGCTCCGCTCGTCTTTCCCGGAACGAGTGAGCCCCGCCTCGCCGATTTTGTCTACTTCTCTTTCAGTAACGGCACGTCATTCTCGGTGAGTGATGTCGTGGTCACCACCACCAAGATGCGGTGGACCGTGGTGTGGCACAGCGCATTCAGCTTCTTCTTCAACGCGCTCATCATCGTGCTGAGCATGAACACGATCGCCGGCGGGCTGCAGGGGTCTGGGATCGAGCTGGGCGGGTAGGAGTGCGGCGCGAGGCGGCGCCGGGTCGCGAGATTTCGCCCCCTCGCCAATCCATCCGCAATGGCTACGCCATTGCTCCCGCCAGACCCGGCCAGGCTCGGGGCTCGTAATCTCGCGACCCGGCGCCGCGATCCGCTACTTCGGGAATAGACCGACGAAAAACGCGTTATTGTAAGAAGTGTGTTCCGGGGTCGGTGAGAATCCGAACCGGCGGTGACAGTCCGCGAACCTCGCACCTGCGTGGTTGAACCGGTGAAATTCCGGTACCGACGGTGATGTGTGGTGGCGAAGCCTCCGCGCTAGTCCGGATGAGAGGAACGCAGGAGTCCGGCTTCCGGGCTACCCTGCTCACCCCCGGCATGCTCCGGGAGAAGTCAGTGTTGGATCGCGAGTTGCTTGACGACGCAATGCGCCGCGCGCTCACGCTTGCCCGCCGCAGCCCCGCGGGAGATCCAAACCCGCAGGTCGGGTGTGTGCTCCTCGGCCCCGACGGGCGCATCGTCGCCGAGGGCTGGCACCGTGGCGCAGGCACTCCACACGCCGAAGTCGACGCGCTGACGCACCTGCCCGCCGAGTGGCGGGGACGGATGAACGAACTCACCGCCATCGTGACCCTCGAGCCATGCAATCACACCGGGCGCACCGGGCCCTGCGCGGGCGCGCTCGCCGAGGCGCGGATCGGCGCGGTCGCGTACGGCACGAGCGACCCGGGCGAGGACGCTGGCGGTGGGGCCGAGACGCTGCGTGCCGCAGGTGTCGAGGTGATCGGCGGAGTGCGCGAGGCTGAGGCCCGCGCCGTGATCGCGCCATGGCTCGCACGCCAGTCGCACTCGATGCACGAAACCTCGGACTCTGCTTCGATGCAGCCGAGAGACGCGACACACAAAGTCGGCCACTCAGCCCTCACTCGGACCCCGAGACCATTCGTCACCGTAAAGTGGGCGCAAACCCTCGATGGCCGCGCGGCAGCGGCCGACGGCTCAAGTCAGTGGATCACCGGGCCGGAGGCCCGCGCCGACGTGCACCGCCGCCGCGCCCTGGCCGACGCGATCCTCGTGGGCACTGGCACGCTGCTCGCCGACGACCCCTCACTCACCGCGCGATCTGGCGAAGAGCTCATGGTGCCCGCGTCCGAGCAGCCGATTCCCGTCGTGCTCGGTCGCCGGGCAGTTCCGGCCGATGCACGGGTGCGACAGCACCCGGCGCTCGCGGCGCACGGGCTCGCGGAGCCGATCCACTATGACGGGACCGACCTCGCAGCACACCTCGCGGACCTCGCCAAACGCGGCGTGCAGCGCCTGTTCGTCGAGGGCGGGCCGACGGTCGCAAGCGCCTTCATCGCCGCCGGGCTGGTGGACGAGATGCTCGTCTACGTTGCCCCAGCGCTCCTGGGTGGGCCACGCCTCGCGATCCACGATCTGGGCATCGCGACTATGCGCGACATCGCGCGACTGCAGTTCACCAGCGTCGAAGAGCTGGGCACCGACCTCTTGATCACCGCAACCCTCACCCCAAAGGAGCACTGATGTTCACCGGACTCATTGAAGAGATCGGCGAGATCGTCGCCGTCGCACCCCTGGGCGATTCGCTCCGGCTCACCGTGAAGGGGCCAAAGGTCACCGAAGATGCCGGGCACGGCGACTCGATTCAGGTCTCGGGCGTGTGCCTGACCGTGATCGAGCAGGGCCAGGACACGGACGGCGCCGGGACCTTCACCGCCGACGTGATGGCGCAGTCGATCCACATGTCGACGCTCGGCGCGCTGCAGCCCGGCGATCGAGTGAACCTCGAGCGGGCCGCCCGCGTCGACAGCCGCCTCGGTGGGCACATCGTACAAGGGCACGTCGATGGCACGGCGACACTGATCTCTACGACCCCCGGAGATGCCTGGCGTGTGCTGCGCTTCGCGCTGCCACGCGAACTCGCCCCGCTTCTCGTAGACAAAGGCTCCGTAACCCTCTCCGGGGTCTCCCTGACAATTTCGAGTATCTCGGACGAGAACGAAGCCGATCCATGGTTCGAGGTATCACTCATCCCGGAGACCCTCTCCGCCACCACCCTGGGCCTTCTCGAGCCGGGCGATCGCGTCAATCTCGAAACCGACATTCTTGCCCGCCACGTTGCCCGCATGCTGCGCTTCGGTGCAGGCGCCGCATCAGACCTCGCACACGACTAAGGAACTTCAGATGACCACTCCAGGAATCACCACCATCGACCTTGCCGTCGCCGCCATCAGGGCCGGCCGCCCCGTGATCGTCGCCGACGATGAGGATCGCGAGAACGAGGGCGACGTGATCCTCTCGGCCGAGCTCGCCACCCCCGAGTGGGTCGCGTGGACCGTGCGCTGGTCGTCGGGCCTGCTCTGCGCGCCGATGTCGAACCAGATTGCCGACCAGCTCGAACTGCCGATGATGGTGGAGCGCAACGAAGACGTACGCGGAACGGCATATACGGTGACCGTTGATGCCGCCGAGGGAGTGACGACCGGTATCAGCGCGAGTGACCGCACGACCACGCTGAAGGCGCTCGCGAACCCCGACGCCGCGCCAACCGACGTGCGGCGCCCCGGACACGTGTTACCGTTGCGCGCAGTGAATGGTGGGGTGCGCGCCCGCGCCGGCCACACCGAGGCGGCGGTTGAACTCATGCGCCTCGCGGGCCTGCGCGAGGTCGCGATGATCGCCGAGATCGTCGCCGATGACGGCGACATGATGCGCCTGCCCGAGCTCATCGAGCTCGGCGCGGTCGAGGGCGTGCCGGTGATCACCATCGAGCAGCTCATCGCATACCTCAACGAGCATGATCCGCACGGGGTACCCGCTCTGCCCACCAGCCACCGCCAGGTCAGCCTGCGCGCAGACACGCTCGTGCCGACCGAGCACGGCCTGTTTCGCATGCGCGCCTATCGCGACCGCCGCAGCGGGGTGGATCATGTCGCCCTTATTGCCGCCGGCGACGGTGTGCCCGAGCTGGGAGAGGATTCTCTCGTGCGCGTGCACTCGGAATGTATTACCGGTGAGGCATTTGGCTCGCTGAAATGCGAGTGCGGTCCGCAGTTGCAGGCCTCGATGGATCTCGTGCACGAGCGCGGCGGCATGATCGTCTACCTGCGCGGGCAGGAGGGCCGTGGCATCGGCCTCGCGAACAAGCTGCGCGCCTACCAGCTGCAGGAGTCGGGCGTCGACACGCTCGATGCGAACCTGCAGCTTGGCCTCCCCGCCGACGCCCGCGACTACACCGCCGCGGCCGAGATCATCGCCGACCTCGGGCTCAAGAGTGTGCGGTTGCTTACCAACAACCCCGAGAAGGTCTCGCAACTCGAAGATTACGGCGTGCGCGTGAGCGAGCGCGTGCCTCTGTATGTCGGCGTCACACTTGAGAATGAGCAGTACCTACGCACGAAGCGGGATCGCATGGGCCACAGCCTGCCCGATGACGTGTCGCACAAGAACGGGGCAAGCGCGTGAGCGGCCACGGAGCGCCGGGCCTTTCGGTGGATGCCACGGGGCTGCGCGTCGCCGTGATCGCCGGAAGTTGGCACACGGAGGTGATGCGCGGGCTGATTCAGGGCGCGCACCAGACCATCGTCGCGGCGAAGGCGGATCACACGCTGTTCCGCGTGGCAGGTGCATTTGAGTTGCCGCTGGCCGCGCAGGCCGCCCTCACCGACGGCGGGTTCGATGCGGTGGTGTGCCTCGGCGTGATCATCCGCGGGGGCACCCCACACTTCGAGTTCGTCTCGAACTCGGTGACCGACGGGCTGACCCGCGTGCAACTCGATACCGGAAAGCCCGTGGGCTTCGGGGTGCTCACCACCGATACCGAGGATCAGGCGCTCGATCGCTCCGGGCTCGAGGGCTCATCCGAGTCAAAGGGTGTGGAGGCAGCCGAGGCTGCGCTGCACGCCGCGGTGCTGACGCGCAAGATTCGCACCGAAGGCTCCACGATGAAGCTGGTACCCGGGGCCTGACGGCCCCTCGGGTAGAGACTCAGGTAGGGCGCGAGTGGCTCCTTCGCAGCAGCGGAAGGAGCCACTCGCGCCCTACCCTGCAGAAGACCGCTGGTGCTGGAGCTGAAACACGCCAGCGGGAGTCGTAAGGGCCGCGATCGTGACGCGCAAGATCCGCACCGAGGGCTCCACGATGAAGCTGGTGCCCGGCGCCTGACGGCCCCCATTGGGTGGACGCTCGCGCAGGGTTGAAATGACTCGAACGCCGCGCGAGCGTCCACTCGGGCATCGTCACGAGTTGCCACACGTATTGCATTCGTTGGTACACCAACGATAGTCTGGGGATCGGCCCTCTCCATTTCGGGTGCCGAACCACGCACACGAGCATCTGATCAAAGGAGTCCAGTCGTGCAGTTTTACCGTGACGGATACCGCCCGGGCGATCCAGACATCAAGCCCGCCGCCCCTCAAGCGCTCGCCCGCACTCCCGAGCTACCCGATGAGATCGACGTGCTCATCGTCGGCACCGGCCCCGCCGGCACCGTCCTCGCCGCGCAACTGGCCGAGTTCCCCGAGATCAACACACGAATCATCGAGCGCCGAGAGATTCCGCTTGAGTTGGGTCACGCCGACGGCGTCGCGTGCCGCACCGTGGAGATGTTCAGTGCCTTCGGACTCGCCGAGGCACTCATGCGCGAGGCCTACTGGGTGAATGAAGTTCGCTTCTGGGGTCCCTCCGAAGACGATCGCTCACGCATCACCCGCACCGGGTGGGTCGAAGACACCCCCGCTGGGCTGAGCGAGTTTCCGCACGTCATCGTGAATCAGGCCCGGATGCAGCAGTACCTTCTCGACTACGCCGCGAAGTCGCCCAGCAGGTTGGAGACCAACTACGGGATCGAGTTCGTCGAGTTGAGCGTCGGCGAGGGTGCGTACCCCGTGACCGTGACGCTGAAGCACGTCGCGGGGGAACTGGCCGGTGAAGAGTTCACCGTGCGCTGCAAGTACGTGGTGGGCTGCGACGGGGCGCGCAGCGGGGTTCGTCGATCGATCGGTCGCGAGCTTCACGGCGATGCCGCCAACCACGCGTGGGGCGTCATGGACGTGCTCGCCAACACCGATTTCCCTGACTGGCGCACGAAGAATGTGATTCAGTCGGCCGGCAAGGGGAGCCTGCTCATGATCCCCCGCGAGGGCGGCAGCATGGTGCGCATCTACGTGGATCTGGGCGAGGTGCCTGCAGGCGACCAGCAGATCCGCAAGACAAACGTTGAGCAGCTGACCGCAGTGGCCAACAGCATCCTGCATCCCTACTCGATCGACGTGCGCTCGGTCGCGTGGTCGTCGGTGTACGAGGTGGGACAGCGCGTGACCGACAGGTTCGACGACGTGCCCGACAATGACGCGACGGGTCGGCTTCCCCACGTCTTCATCGCGGGCGATGCCTGCCACACCCACTCGGCGAAGGCCGGTCAAGGCATGAACGTGTCGATGATGGACACGTTCAACCTGGGCTGGAAGCTGGCGGCTGTGCTGCGTGGCAGGTCTGATGCCACGCTCCTCCACAGCTATTCGGCCGAACGGCAGAGCGTCGCGCAAGATCTCATCGACTTCGATCGGGCCTGGTCGGCGTTCATTGCGCAGCCCACCGTAGACCCCGAATACCCTGAACTTGGCGGGGTGACTGCCGAGGAGATGCGTGACCAGTTTGCGCGACAGGGGCGATACACCGCTGGCATGGCCACGAAGTACACGCCGTCGGCACTGACCGGTGACGATACGCACCAGGCCCTCGCGGCAGGCTTCGAGATTGGCACGCGATTCCACTCGGCCCCCGTGGTTCGGGTCGCCGATGCCAAACGCATGGAGTTGGGACACGCGCACCGAGCCGATGGCCGCTGGCGGATCTACGCGTTTGGCGACACCGACGGCACGGCATTGCTCGAGTTCGCACGCTGGCTTAGCGAGTCGCCTGACGCGCCCACGCAGCGATTCCGGGCAGCCGACGAAGACATCGACAGCGTGATCGACGTGCACGCGATCTTCCGCAGCGGGCATCACGAGGTTGACCTTCGTGAGGTGCCCGAGATCCTGCTCCCCCACTCCGGCCCGTTCCATTTGCAGGATTGGGAGAAGGTGTGGGCGGTGGATGCCAAGAGCGCTGACATCTTCTCAACACGCGAGGTGGCTGCGAGCGGAGCGGTCGTGGTCGTGCGTCCGGACCAATACGTGGCGCACGTGCTGCCGCTGAGCGTTCGCGAAGAACTCACTGAACTCTTCGGTGGCGTGTTTCTTCCCCGTCAGAGCACTGTTGTACGTTAAGTGATGTGTTGACTGATGCGTTGAAGGATGGGCCTGCGGGCGAGGATGGCATCGAGGCAGCCATCAGGCCTGTCGGCAAGGCTGCCCCCGAGGGTGTCGGCGGGATCCACGATGCACACGAGCCGCACGCGCACATCGGCTTCCTCATTCGACGCGCGCAGCAACTGCATGTGGCGGTGTGGTCGAGGGTGGTGTCGACCGAGATCTCAAGCGTGCAGTACTCGATCCTCGTCACGCTGAACCGGCTCGGTGAAGCGAGCCAGCGTGAGCTCTGCGACGAAGCCGGTCTCGATCGATCAACCATCGCGGAGATCCTGCGACGCATGGAGCGCAACGGCCTAATCGAGCGTCAACGGTCAGCGGTGGATGCCCGTCGCAACACCGTTCGGCTGACCGCGCACGGTCTCGCTGAGCGGATTCGACTGAGGCCGCTGGTGACGGCGGTGCAGCAGGAGCTCACCACCGGGCTGAGCGCAGCAGAGCGTGCGCAACTCGAGCACGGCCTCAAGCGATTGCTTGAGTCACCTGAGGCCGCGAGCAGAATCGAGCTCTGAACGCGCCCGAATCAGGTAGGTCGCGAGTGGCTGCTTCGCAGCAGCCGAACGAGCCACTAGCGCCCACCAGAGCGTCCAGCGGAGGCGGCGACCTTGGAGCCCCGGCAGGTACGTGTCAGGTCAACCGGATACCCTGGCACCCGTGCCAGATTACTCAAGACCCCCGCGAAGCCGCGCCGGTAGACGCTCCGCAGGACCATCCACGCCGACCGGACCGCGCGCGTCACTCAAGCAGCTCCTCCCCTACCTGTTTGAGCAGCGGGGCCTCCTCGCGCTGGCACTCGCGCTCGGCATCGTCGGCGCGGCCGCCTCGCTCGCCCAGCCGGTGCTGCTCGGCGAGGTCATCGGTCGCGTGCAGGTCGCCGAGCCCCTTGGGGTCTTGCTCTGGATCCTCACCGCACTCATCGTGGCGAGCGCACTGCTCAGCGGCATTCAGCACTACGTGTTGCAGCGCATGGGCGAGGGCGTCGTGCTCGCCTCGCGCCGCTCGCTCATCGGCAAGATCCTGCACCTGCCGATCAGTGAGTTCGATCGCCGCCGCACGGGCGACCTCGTCTCGCGCATCGGCAGCGACACGACCCTGCTGCGGGCAGTGCTCACGCAAGGCCTCGTTGAGGCGGTCAGCGGCCTCCTCGTGTTTTTCGGCGCGCTGATCGGCATGCTCGTTATCGATCCGCTGCTCTTCGCGATCACCTTTTCGGTGATCTTGGTCGCCCTAGTCGTCGTCGTGATAGTTTCCTCGCGGATCCGCCCGGCCGTCTCGCGGGCGCAAGAAAAGGTGGGCGACCTCGCCGCGCAGATCGACCGCTCGGTGTCTTCGATTCGCACCATTCGCGCCGCGGGTGCCGCGAAGCGCGAGCAGGCCGCCACCGAGCGCGAGGCCGAGGAGGCCTACGTGCTCGGTCTCAAGGTCGCGAAGATCTCGGCGTTCATCGTTCCGGTGTCGTTCCTCGCCCTCCAGCTCTCGTTTCTCGTGGTGCTCGGCCTCGGCGGGTTCCGTGTTGCCACCGGCGCGATCACCATCGCGCAGCTCATCACGTTCATCGTGTTCCTCTTCCTCATGATCACCCCGCTCGGCCAAGCTTTCGGTGCAATCTCGGCGATCAACCAGGCACTCGGCGCGCTCGGCCGCATCCAAGAGATTTCCTCGCTCGAGACCGAGACCGCACGCGATGCGGAACGCTCCCCCCTCGGGCGAACGGTTCCGCTCGCAGAGGCGGTGCGCGAGGGCGCTCCGGCGATCCACTTTGAGCAGGTGCACTTCACCTACCGCTCGGCCGCACCCGAGCGCGTCGATGCCCGCGAGCTCGTGCGTGGTTCGGGTCGCGGCGGCCGCCGTGCGATTGAGTCCGCGCCCGCGGAGATCGTCGAGACCCCCGTGCTACACGGGGTGACCTTCGATGTTCCACGTGGAACGAGGGTCGCGCTCGTCGGCCCCTCCGGCGCCGGGAAGTCGACCATCCTCGGGCTTATCGAGCGCTTCTACGATCCCGATTTGGGCAGCGTTTCTTTGCACGGTGCGGATCTGCGCACCCTCGACCGCCTCGAACTGCGGGCGCAGCTCGGCTACGTCGAACAGGATGCCCCGGTGCTCGCCGGAACCCTGCGCGAGAACCTCCTGCTCGGCGCCCCTAACGCAAGCGACGTGGAGTGCGAGCAGGTGCTGCGCGCCGTCAACCTGGGGGCTCTGCTCGATCGCTCGGCCACCAACGCCGGGCTCACCAACGGGCTCGACGCGCAGGTCGGCGAGCGCGGGCTGATGCTCTCGGGCGGCGAGAAGCAGCGCCTCGCGATTGCACGCGCACTGCTCACCGCCCCGCCGATTCTCCTCCTCGACGAGTCGACCGCGAGCCTCGACGGCGTGAACGAGCGCCTCATGCGCGAGGCGCTCGACTCGGTGTCGACCGGCCGCACGCTCGTGGTGATCGCACACCGTCTCTCGACCGTGGTCGATTCCGACCTGATCATCGTGCTCGATGGCGGCCGGGTCGTCGGAGAGGGAACGCACGAGGAGTTGGTCAAGACGGTACCGCTGTACCGCGAGCTCGCGCAGCATCAGTTGCTCGTGCCGGAGGATACCCCGGGCATTGGGGAAGATTCCGTTTAGCCCGCGGGCCGAGTCACCGATTCGAGCAGCGTACCCAGCGCGGGCCGATAGTCGACGAGGTCGCCTTCCGGGGTGACCTCTGCCTCAACCAGCAGGTCGGTGTCGCCCAGTTCCACGACCGCGGTGAACTCCGTGTCGCCGGTGACGTGCTGCACGCGCGCGCCGTTTGCGAGCGTTTCGGTGCGCAGTGGATCGCCGGCAGCGCCTGCGGCCTCGAGCGCCTCGCGGGCTTCCGCTGCCGTCGCGACGCCGAACTCCACGACGAGCACGCGGTCGGGCGAGCGCAGCAGAAGCCCACCGTGAACCTGCGGCGTGATCCACCAGCCCGAGTCTGGGGTCACCGCGGCGACCGCGCCGAGGGTCGACATGTCGGTGTCGGCCCCGGCACGGAAGGCGGAGCCGAGGTCGAACCCGGAGTCCGTGTCGTCATTGACCCCGAATGCTCGCAGCCCGTCCGCCTCCTGGCCGGCAAGCCCCGCCCGCACGCTGGGCGCGAGCAACACCCAGACCGCGAGGGCGCTGCAGACGAGGAGCAGCATCGAGAGCAAGAGAAGGGCCCAGAATCGGGTGCCCTTACCGCGGGCGGGTGCTGGTGGATCCAGGTGGCGCTGTGCGTCTGCCATCATCGAGCTCACCCTCGCCTCACGATCGTGTCAGGCACCGCGCCGCCGAAGAGCTCGGTGACCGTGACGAGCTCGAAGCCGCGGTTCTGCAGGCCGATGATGATGTCTCCCGCCGCATTCACGGTGTCGGCGTGGGTGTCGTGAAACAGGATGATGTGGCCGGGCTGCGCGGGGAGGACCGCGCGCTCGTAGAGGGCGCTCTGGCCCGGCCTCTGCCAGTCGTTCGTGTCGATCGACCACAACACGGAGGGCATGTCGATCGCGGCCTGAGCGTCGGCGTTGATCGCCCCGTACGGGGGCCGATACGTCGCCACCGGCTGACCCGAAAGCTGCCGCAGCAGTGCAGCCGCATCGTGCACCTGCGCTCGGGCATCCGCGAGTGGGATCTTCGTCAGGGTCTTGTGATTCATGGTGTGGCTGCCGACCTCGTGTCCCTCGTCCGCCACCCGCGCCACGACCTCAGGATTGCCCCGGGCAGCCCCACCGATCATGTAGAAGGTCGCGGCTGCGTGATGTGCGGCCAGGGTGTCGAGCAGCTCAGGCGTGAACCCCGACGGTCCGTCGTCGTACGTAAGCGCGACGCAGGGCAACAGCGCGCAGTCGATGGGCATGCGCGCACCAGCAGCTGCCAGCCGAACGAATGGCTGCCCGGCGGCGGCTAGCAGCGCCCGCCGCTGATCGCTCGCCCAGCCATTAGCAGTCGCCGCGTCGACCTGCAGCACGGTCTGGCCGGTAGTCGGGCCAACACCGATGCCCTCGAGCTCTGGCGAGGTGAGCCCCGGCGGCAGGGTCACGCGCAGCCCGCCGCCATCCGGGTGCGCGGCCGACGCGAGCGCCTCCGCGGCGAGGGCCAGTTGCGTGGCGTCGGGGGCTGCCAGGGGCGCGGTGCTGAGCGCCCCGGCCTGTAGGCGCAGAAGCTCACCCGCCGCGGCCCAGAGCTTGGCGGGTGCCTCCTCGCGCCACTCCTGCACGCCCTCGGTCATGCCCCCAGTGCTCACGTCGAGGTACAGGGTCTGCAGTTCGTCACTGGTGATGCCCGCGACGCTCCCGGTGACGGTGCGCATCACAAGCACCAGCGTGCTGCCGAAGGCGCCAGTCACCTCGCAGGTGATCGCGGTGCCCGTGCCTCCCACCGGCCCGGTCTCTGGCCGGCTCAGCACCTCGGCCGCGGGCCACGCGGCCGAACCCGCCACGCATCCCCGGTCGGCAAGCCCCGCCTCGACCGGGTGCACCTCGGGCACGTACGGCTGCCCCGACGCGCCGATCGCCGCCCAGATCAGCCGATCCACGTGGTCATTGAAAGCGGGCACGCCGGGCACATACACAAACCGAGCCGCCAGACCCAGCGCATCGTTGCGCAGCCGGTGCGGGGCAAGCCCCAGTTCGGCGGCGTCGAACGAACGGGCATCACCCACCAGCGCGAGCGACTCGGTCGCGGCTGCAGTGTCGTCTCGAATCAGTGGATCCGCGCCACCCGGTACCAGCAACACCCCGGCGGTCACGGCCGACTCGGGGGCGGTCGGTGGCAGCCACCCGGCAACGGGCTCGGCGGCGCACGCGCTCAGCGTAACGGCAAGCGCCAGGGTTCCTGCCAGCGAGAGGAGCAGGGCGCGCACGCGAGCAGGGCGCGCACGCGAGCGCTGAGCGAGCCGGCTCGCCATCGATTCCCCTTCCGCCTGGCACCATCGCCTGGGTCAGTTCGAGGCTATCGCGTGGCCTCTCGCGAGAAGAGCCATTCCAGTCTCGGTTCGATTACGGGGCGGCAGACCTTCGAAACCCACCCCATCGACAACACGAGGGTAAGGGCGATGCCGAACGCGATCAGGGCGAACACGCCGGGAACCCCGAACGCGCCGATCCACTCGGCCCCACCGGTTTCGCGCAGCGCCCAAATGATGGGGCCGTGCAGCAGGTAGACGTACAGCGTGCGTGCCCCCCACACCGTGATGATGCTGTGCCCGCGCGGCACGATGAGCAGCACCGCGAGGGTCATCGCGGCAGCGACGACGAGCAGGGCGAGCCGCACCCCCGAACCGCCGAGCGCGATCGACCACCACTCGGTGGGGGCCCAGCTGCCGATCGGGGCGCGCGCAAACAGCCACGCGTAGTCATCGCGCCAGGTGAGCCAGGTGTCGATGCGCCAGGTGTCGCGCAGGCCCGGCAACGCAGCGAACGCCGCTGCAATCAGGGCGAGCAGAGCCCAGGCCGAGACCCGCGCGGCGCGGGCCGGCCGCAGAAACCAGTCGCCGCGAAACCAGCCGCGATCCACCCCGAGCCAGGCCGCAACAAAGAACGGCAAGAAACACAGCGTGCGCGACGCCGAGAACTGGGTACCGATCGCCGGGCTGAGCCCGGCCACGAGTGCCACCGCGACCGAGAAGATCAGGGGGTGCTTCAGCCGCGCGATGTAGGGCAGCACAATGCGCATCGTCGCGAGGGTCACCAGGAACCACAGGGTCCAGGCGGGCGCGACGAGCCAGCTTTCGGGCAGCCCGCGGCCGTTCACCGCCAGGTGCAGCAGCGCCCAGATGCCTTCCCACAGCACCCAGGTCACCAGCAATTGCACCGTGGATCGCGCCACCTTCGGTGTCGCCTCGGGCTTCGCGAAGAGGCCCGACAGGGCGATCATCGCGGGCATGTGGAAGAGGTAGATGAACGCGTAGGTGGCGAAGCCGAATGCGGTATCGGTGCGAATCGTCGAGATGGCGTGGCCCGCGACCACGAGCACGATCAGGATGAAGCGAGCGTTGTCCCAGAGCGCGACGCGCGCCCGGGGAGGTGCGGTGTGTGCCGGGGGCACAGCAGCACCCCCGGAGGCGTTCGACGAGGTCGGCGCCGCCGCGGGGGTGCCAGGTGCTGAATTCACCACTTCAGCGTAGGGGCGATCAGACCGTTGCGGCCCGCGCCCTATCCATATCAATGAAGGTTTCGGTGTTGAAGCGGTACGCCGCACGCACCTCGGCGATCACGCGCGCCCGCTCTTCGTCGCTGAGCCTTTCGCCCATTTGGTTCAGCGCCTCGCGATAGGTCTGCTTGAACGCAGGGATCGGGCCGAGTTCGGTGAAATCGTAGAACGCGATGCCGGCGCGATCGAATCCGTGCTGCTTGGCGACGAGCTTCGCAATCATCTGGCCACCCGACAGGTCGCCGAGGTACCGGGTGTAGTGCTGCGCGACGAGCCCGGGCAGCCACGGCTCTTCCCCGAGTTCGGTGATGCGATCCGCGTATGCCCGAGTTGCAGGAACCGCCTGGATCTTGTCGCGCCAATCGGCACCAATGAGGAACTCGAGATCCTCCACGAGTGCGGGCAGGCGCACGAGTGCGGCCGGGTGAAAGGCGGCGAAGTCGGGATCTGCGGCGAGTTTCTCGGATGCCGCCTCAAGCGCTTCGTACACGAAGTAGTGCTGCGCGACGAGCGCCGTGTATTCCTCGATGCCAGAGCGCCCGCGCATGATGTCTTCCATATAGGTCGACCCCTCGCTGCCGGAGTGATCGCCCCAGGTGGCCTCGCGAATCGCCTGCGCGAATGAACCGTCGTCATCTGGAGTGGTTGCCGCGTGGGCGTGACCGCCACCGTGCGGGTGCCCAGCCCCGTGTGGGTGTCCGGCGCCGTGCGTATGACCGCCACCGTGCGGCGCAGCGGTGGTCTGCTCGGGTGCGTGCTCCTCGCGGGGTGTCACGCCCAGCTTCTCGCAGGCAGACTTGTAGAGCACGACCACCTCGCGGCGAATTTCGGCGCGCTCGCTGATCGGCCCCCCGGGCCACGCCACGGTGAGCTCGCTCTCTCCACTCGCGTCGGTCACGAGCCAGCGTCCTCCGGCGCCATCGAGCCCCACCATCACGCTGGCGGTTGCCTCGGGGCGCCCGAAGGCGCGCGCGATGAGCAGGTTGTCTTCTGGGTGATCGCCGTTCATGTGTTCAACTACGGCAGAGATCACAGAGGCTTCAAATTCATTCACCATCACATCGTAGTGAAAAATGGGGTAACTTACACCATTCATCTGATGAACTAGCTGCGAGACCCACCGCTGCGCCCAACTGACTCTCGGCCCCTGGAAGGTAGACTCGCGATGTCCTATGCCCACTGAAGTGATCGGCGGTTCCGTGGTTTCGAAGCTTGCGCGACGCACTCGCGTTGCAGCACTCACCCTGGCTACAGTGGCGGCACTCGGCCTCACTGCCTGCACCGGGAACGGGGCAGTTTCGGGCGAGGCGGAGTCGAACTCGATCGACGCGGGGCTCGCAACTCGCATCGACGAGGCAGTAGTTTCTGCCATGCAGCAGAGCGGATCCACCGAGGCGATCGTCGGCGTCTGGACGGGCAGTGCCGGCGAGTACGTGCATTCCTACGGCGAGGGCCTGTCAGCCAACGCACTGATCCGCGGCGCGCAGGCCACGCAGCCGGTGATATGCGCACTGCTGCTCGAACTCGTTGCCGACGGCACCGTGAGCCTTGACCGCGAGGTCGCGGCCGACGTCTCGCGCCAGGTTGGCATCGAGGGCATCACCTACGGCCAGCTCTGCACCGCACAGTCAGGCCTCGCCGACTACAAGAGTCGCATCGGCGACATCTTCGTCAACAACCCGACACGCCCGTGGAGCGACCGAGAACTTCTGGCACAGGGCCTCGCCCACTCACCCCTCTCTTGGCCTGGGCTCGACGTGCACCCCTCCGATACCGACACGCTGCTGCTCGCGCGCGCACTTCACCAGGTCACCGGGCAGTCAATCCCCGACCTTCTCGAGTCACGCGTGTTCGGCAAGGCCAACATGCCTGCGAGCTACTTCCCGGGTGACGTGCTTGCTGATGTCAGCCTTCCCGGCAACAGCCTCACCGGCCTCACCTATCCCGCGGCGGGTGGGGTACCCCAGTGCGAGGTCGGTGTCGTGGAAGTCGCCGAGGTATCGCCCTCGATGCTCGGTGGCGCTGGCGCCACCGTCACGACCGTGACCGACCTGAAGAACTTCTACACGAGCTACCTCGGCGGCCAGTTCGGCGGGGCCGAGGGAGCCGCCGTCGTTGCGGAGGCTCGCTCGACCACCAACCCCACCCGCAACGAGGCTGGGGAGCCGGTGGGCGACACTGAGGAAGCTGCCGCGCTACTTGCGGCGGCCGAGGATCCGAACGGCCAGAAGTGGGGGTTCGGGTTCGAAAAGGTGCAGTCGCTCTCTGGCATGAGCGGCCAAATGACGGGCACGCTGACCGCTGCATACCACGACCCAGCAACCGGGTTCTCCGTGGTCGTGGTACTCAACAACTCCAGCATCGGGGCTGGCTTCGTGCGCACCCTGGCCTTTGAACTTGCCGCGATTTCCACCGAGGCCGGTGTTGGCCCGGCAGTGAATTGGGCATCGGCCGACTTCGCGGCCGCCCGCGCGGCAGCCGCGATCTGCCAACCAGCCCCGGAGGAGGCTGCTCCAGCCGAGTAGCGTGTTTCTGCTAGGCTAGGCAGGTCGAGATTTCAGAAATCTTGACCTGGGGATGTAGTTCAATGGTAGAACTTCAGCTTCCCAAGCTGATAGCGCGGGTTCGATTCCCGTCATCCCCTCTGGTTGTTCTCCCGCATCATGGTGCGGAAGTACAGCCCGAGCGAATGAAGCTCTGAGAGCGAGTTCAGGCCCTCTCGTGGAACAACGTGGAACTAACACGTTGGAACCCTCGAGAGGCCAACATGAACACCCCAGATGCACACCGCCCAGAATCGCCGGCACCTGCGCCGCTGCTCGCGCAGCTCGCCGCCCCGCTGCACGTCGCTGCCGAGGCTGTGCCCGCACCCTCGACCCTCGACGACCTGCTCACCCTGGTCGTGGATCTCGAAGCCGCCGCCCGCGCTGAAGGGTACGCCCTCGGCGCTGCCCCATTGACGTTACGTGCGGCCAGCGACCGCAGCGATGAAGCCCGGCGCACGCTCGTGCACGCCGTGCGCACCGCACTGCGCACCGCGCCGCTAGTCACTCCCGAACCGACCACGACTGACACACTGCTCACCCTGGTGCTCCAGCTCGAAGCCGCCGCCCGCGCCGAAGGGTACGCCCTCGGCGCTGCCCCATTGACGTTACGTGCGGCCAGCGACCGCAGCGATGAAGCCCGGCGCACGCTCGTGCACGCCGTGCGCACCGCGCTGCGCCCCGCACAGCTGACCACCCCCGCCGATAACGGCTGCGCAGCGCGGAGCGCCCGGACACTTGCCGGCGTAATCCCCGCGACCTCGGCGCTGCCGGCACCCGCCGCCCCGCAGCCGGCACCCGCACAGACTGCGCACGCCCCGCTGGCGGTGCTCTGCGACCCAGTGCCCACCCTCGAGGCCGCACCTCGTGCGCAGGGCGGTGCGGCACCGCACGGTGCCAGCTCCGACGTCGCGCACCCCTGCGACGGTGCCCGCGCCGACCTCGTGGGCACACTCGCCCACCTCAATGACCCCACCGCACACGGGGTGCGCGCATGAGCGCCCGCACGCCGCGCAGCGAGGCTGCGCCGGCACGCAAGCCCCGAACTGCACAGAAAGCGCACCGGGATGCGCTCGGGAGTGTAGAGAAGTTGCCCAGCGGCCGCTACCGTGCCCGCTATTCCCGCGACGGGGAAACCTTCAAAGCCCCGCGCACCTTCGCCACGAAAGCCGACGCGCTGAACTGGCTCGCCGCTGAGCGCAGCGACCGGGCACGTGGCAGCTGGCTCGACCCGCGACTCGGAAAGGAACTACTCACCGAGTACGCCCGCAGCTGGCTCGCTTCCCGCGCCGACCTCTCCCCGCGTACCCTCGACCTCTACGCACGCACCCTCGACGCGCACATTCTGCCCCGGGTGGGCGGTGCGCGGGGAGGAGTGGAGCTGGGTGCGCTCGCGCTCGCCGAGATCACGCCCGCAGTAGTGCGCACCTGGCGCGGGGCACTGCTCACCGACATTCGGGAGCGGATCGCTACGCGCAGCCAGCGCGCGAAGGGCCGCACCATCCACCCCGCCCGGGCATGGGCCAAGCGGCAAGGCATCGAGGTGCCCCCGACTGGCAGGATCTCCCCGAAGATCCTCGACGCATGGGAGAAAGCCGGCGCCCCTGGCGCGCTGCGTCGCCCCCCACAGATCGTCGACGATAGTCACGACCCGGGCCGCACGACCGCCGCGATCGCGTACCGCACCCTGCGCACCATTCTGAACGCCGCAGTAACTGACGGGCTGATCCAGGTGAACCCCTGCCAGATCGCCGGTGCCGGCACCACGCAACCGAGTGAGCGCCCCACGGCCACCCCCGCGGAGGTGGAACGCATCGCCGATCTCATGCCTGCCCACCTGCGCGCAGCGGTGCTCCTCGCCGCCTGGTCGGGTCTGCGCTTTGGGGAACTGTTCGCGCTCTCCCGCGCGCACGTGAACCTCGACTCGGGCACGGTGCGCGTGGAGCGGGCACTGATCGCCGTACCGGGGCAGCCGGTGAAGTTTGGGAAGCCGAAAACGCAGAGCTCACGCCGCACGGTGCACCTGCCCGGGTTTGTGGTGGAGACATTGCGCGCGCACCTCGCCGCGTTTGTGCCCACCGACCCCACTGCGCTCGTGTTCACCACATTGCAGGGTGAACCGATCACCACGCCTCGGCTCGCTCAGGCCTACCAGCGGGCACGTGCGCAGGCTGGCCGCGCAGATCTGCGCTGGCACGACCTGCGCCACACCGGCGCGACCCTCGCCTACTCGACCGGCGCGAGCGTGCGCGAGGTACAGAACCGGCTCGGGCACTCGACCATGCGCGCAGCTGCGATCTACTCGCACGCGAGCGAGGGATCTGACCGGGTGCTCGCCGATCGTCTCGACGCGCTCTACTCGCCCACCGCCCGGGTGGCGTGACCTTCGGACAGGCTCACCCCGGGCACCGCAGCCGACGCGGTGCCCGGGGCATCCGCTCGAAGAACTCCGCGCATGACAGACTGCGCCGGCGCTCACCCCCTTCCCCGCCGCACTTTTCCACATGCTCACCTCGGGCAGATGCCCGCACCCCCCGTCACGAAGTGTCACAAGCGTCACGCGCCCGCGCGAGCCGCAGAATCATGCGGCAGTCACGGTGACGCTCGCCCCGCGTGAGAGCGTCACACCAAGCGTCACGACCTCGCCGGCACGGCACTCGCCGCCGATCTCGGCACGGTTATCCACAGGGGAACGTGCTGCCCGCTTCGGGCACTGTCGGTGCTCCCGGGTAACGTGTGGATCACCCAACACACCACAGGCACCGAGAGGACGGGAAGCATGCACGCACCAGCGATCGCAGCACCCCCGACGCACCTCTCTGCGCCCGCGCACCCGCGCCCCGTTCGAGATCCCCGCGGCATGGAAGCTTCGCTCACCGAGTGGGCCGGGGTGCACCCGCTCGACGATCCCGACCTCGTGCCCTCGCTGCGCGAGGTGCGCCGTCTCGAGGTGCGCCGGCTGAACACTCGCGCCGGCAAGCGCATCGCGTTTGTGTGTCATCGCGAGGATCACCTGCGCACCCCTTCGACCGCGCAGCTGCGCTATGAGGTGGAAGAAGCCGCGCACCTCGCCGCCCGGCGAGACACCCCGCATGCCCGCGCCATGCTCGCTGATCGCCGCGCCCGTCTCGCCGCCCGTCTCGCCGAGTGCGCCCGCAGCCGCAGCGCCCGCCTCGGCACCGCAGGCGACCTCCCCGCTTCCCTCGACGCTCCCCGCGCCGAGGTCGCCGCAGCTGCGCAGGTGACCGCAGCGCCGCCCGAGCATCCCCCGCCCGCTGGCACGTTTCGTCGCTGCGACCATTTGCACACCGTGCCCACCGCAGAGCGTCTCACGTGCGCCCTGACGATGGCACCCGGTGCCCCGTCTCGTGAGGTGACGGCTCAGTCGTGATCTGGCGCTCGCATCGCGGGCACGATCTCACTCTCAGGCACGCTGCACGCTGCCCGGATGCGCACGACCGCTGACCCGTCACCCGCTGGCCTCGCCAGCCCAACGCTGCTCGCAGCGTGTCGGGAAGAACACCATGTACTCGCAAACCCTCGAGGCAGATTTCGGAGAGAATCGCCTCGTTGACGTGAAGGATGCCGCCCGCCTCCTCGGCACCGGGGAACGCTTCGCTCGTCGCCTCTTTGATGAACGACGGGTGCCCACGGTGAAAGTGGGCCGGCATGTGCGCGTGTGGACTGACGATCTCGCCGAGTTCGTCACCCGGAACACTCGCCCCGCGACCGAACGGGCTGCACAATGAGCACCGCCTTCGCACCCGCGCCCAGCCAGCACGACCCGGAACAGGCCGACCGGGTGATGCGCGGCACCTGGCGGCAGCATGTGATCGCGACGGTGGAGCACTCGGGGCAGACGCTCCCGTTTGTCGCCGCCTACCTCGTGGACATCATCGCGACCTCTCCCACCACGCTCACCCGACACCCGGGGAGCGCCGCATTTCGCGACCTCGTGAACGAGCAGCTGCTCGAGCACACCGGGCAGCGTCTCACCCGGGGAGATATGCGCCGAGGCCTCGAGGAGTTGGAACGCCGCAACCTCCTGCCCACCTGGCACGTGCGAGGCACCGAGCACGGATCTCAGCGCCCCGAGCTACATCTCGACCGAGCGTGCGACAGGTTTTGACTCATGCCCACGCTCGAAGATGCGCTCAGTTACGCCGCGCAGGGCTGGCGGGTACTCCCGCTGCGCGGAAAGATCCCGCTCACCCGGCACGGGGTGAAAGATGCCAGCTGCGACCCCGCGCAGGTGCGCCAGTGGTGGGCACACGGTGCGCAGCACAACCTCGGCGCGCAGGTGCCCGGTCACCTGGTGGTGCTCGACTTCGACCCCCGCAACGGTGGCACGGTGGAGGCGCTCGAGCAACTGCTCAGGGCACCCCTGCCCGACACCCTCACGGCACACTCGGGCCGGGGTGACGGTGGGCAGCACCGCTACTACCTGCACCCCGGCGGGCAGCTGAGTTCCCGACGCTTGCCCCCTGGCATCGATGTGAAAACCGCGAGCGGGTACTGCGTGATCCCGCCCTCACTGCACCCCGACACCGGGAAGCCCTACATCTGGGCCTCACGTGCGGCACCGGGGAGGCTCCCCGCGCAGCTGGTGGAGATCCTGCACCCGCCCCGCCCGCAGGTGCCGGCACAGGTGACGCTCCCCGCGCGAGGGAACCGGGCCGGGAGTCTCGCGATGAAGGCCGGCTACCTTGCCGAGCACGTCGCCGCAGCAGGTGAAGGGCAGCGCAACGCGCGACTGTTCTGGGCCGCTTGCCAGGCACACCGCGACGGGCACCCAAGTGAGACGTTCACCCTGCTCGAGCAGGCAGGTGCCCGAACCGGCCTCACCGCCGAGGAGATCGCCCGCACGCTCGCCAGTGCGCACCGCACGGTGCGCACCACCCCGTAACCCCCTCCCCTCGAGGCATCCCGCCTCGCACGACAGAAAGCACCGACCATGAAGAACCGACAGAACCCTCCTACAACCCCCGCACTGCCAGTTGGTCACGACGACCCGAACAGTGTGTACTACATTCCCGAAGCACTCCTGCCCACCTACCTCGCCGCTCGCCCAGGGCCGGCACTCGACTACCTCGAGCACGCCGCCGAAGAACTCGCCCGCGTCGCAAGTCGCGACAAGCTCGGCGCCCATGAGCCGCCCGCAAACACATTCGTTCCCCTGAACGATGACTATGCCCGGGAGCGCCGCAACATCGAGCGCGTGGAGTACATGCGCACCGCACGCGAACGCCTCACGCTCGAGGAGATCGCCCCGCTCGCCGATCACTACGCACGGTTGGCCGCCGCCCGCGCAGACGATGCCACTCGAAAGGCACGACAGAAACAAGACCGTGTGCGGCAGACGCGCTACAGCTGCGCCGTATGTGGCGAGACACACGACGGCTCACTCGGCGAGGTGAAGCCGCGACGGCTGCCACTCACTCCGGGCAACTGGATGAACTCGACCGGCACCCTCAAGTCATGCGAGGCATGTTTCCGGGTGGCCGAGCAGGTCATCATCCGAGATCTCGCCGAAGCTTCCCAGCGCGAGAGCAAGGTGCGAGACGCGCTCAAGAAGTCGCTCAGCTGATCCCCGACTGAATGATGCGAGGGCGGTGTGCCCAGTAATCCGACCGACCTGCACACCGCCCCCGCGAGCGAACTCGCGCAACCCCTGCGCCACTTCGCTCGACCGACAATGAAAGCATCTCACATGTATCCCACATCCCACCCCATCTGCGCAGGTGCTGAGCATCCACAGCCCCGCACGCCTCGAGCCGCTCGGGTACGATATGCGCTCGCCGCAGCCAGGTGCGCAGCATGAGCGCCGACCTCGAGGAACCACCGCACAACGGTGCCGACCTGCTCGACCTCATGCGCGACATGTTCAAGCTGTTCACCGTGCAACAGTCAGCGCACCACTACTCGGCACTGGCACTGTTCGCCGCGTATACGCACCTCTCCGGCTCGTTCAGGTATGCACCACGCCTGGTAATTACCAGCGCCGAGAAACAAAGCGGCAAGACCCGCACGCTCGACATTCTGCGCGAACTTGTGAGCCGCCCCCTCGTGTCTGCAAATGCGACCGTGGCCGCCCTATTTCGGACGATCGGAGACGACCCCGACCACCCGCCTACCTTGATCCTCGATGAAGCCGACACGGTATTCGGCACCCGCACCAAAGCTGAACAGAATGAGGATCTCCGAGGGCTGCTCAATGCGGGTTTCCAGAAGGGCACCCCTGCTCTGCGCACTGTCGGGCCGAAGCATGAAGTGCAAGAGTTTGAGACCTTCGCGCCGGCGGTGCTCGCAGCGATCGGCACGCTACCTGACACGATCACCGACCGAGCAGTCGTGCTCAGGCTGCGCCGGCGCAAGCCCAGCGACCACGTGGAGCGATACCGGCTGCGCTATGCCGACCGCCTGCACGTCATCCGTGGAGACGTGGCACAGTGGGCCACAGGGCATGCGCTCGCCGCAGCCGAGCATATCCCCGACACCGAGCTTGATGATCGCCCCGCTGATGTGTGGGAACCACTGCTCACGATCGCTGACTTTGCCGGTGGGCACTGGCCTGAGACAGCTCGAGCAGCTGCCCGGTATCTCGTGAGCGAGGCAGCGGGCACCGAGGCAGAGATCTCGGAAGGCATCGAACTGCTCACCGACATTCGCGCGGTACTCGAGCTGATGCGCAGCGACCGGCTGGCAACCTCGGCACTCCTCGAGCACCTGCGCAGTATTGAGGACTCACGCTGGAAAGAGTACGAGCTGAATGGGCACCGGCTGGCGCGCCTGCTGAAGTCCTACGCGATCACCCCCAAGCGATCGAACTCACACCGATATTACGTGCGCGCCGAGTTCGAGGATGCCTTCCTTCGCTACCTTCCCGCACCCACAACCACCGATGAACAGGCATGAAGCGTCACTAAGCGTCACAAGCGTCACCAAGCGCCGGGCTGGAAGTTACAGGCCCGGCGCTTCGCTGTGCGTGACGCTTTGCGTGACGCTTTAAAACCCTCGAAGCGTCACGGTTTAGCCGCATGATCATGCGGAAGTGACGCTTGTGACACTTCGTGACAGGGTACGCGGAGAGAGCGACCCGAGCAGAGCCGAGTCACCTCGCACAATCGAGCAAGATCGCGATGTTTTTTGAGAGATGCATCGAACCTCCACTAGTGGGCAGCACGGATTTCTCTCTCTACTGTTGCGATCGTCGTGGAGATCCGTGGAAGGCAGTCTGATCGAATCGACTCGCCTAGATCTCTCCAAAAAAAACACGACAAAGCTGAGGCCTATGGCCTCCTACCGATTGAGACTACCTCACCGCATCGACTTCGCAAGTTTCCACACCTGCTCACCTCACCTCTGCTCACCCTCCAACTGCCCATCCCGCCGCCTCGCGCAGTCACAATCCGCAGGCCTCAGTGACGCAGTCTTGAGACGATATTGCACCCCACCTATGATCAGGACATGGACGCACTCACGCTATTTCTCATCGGCCTCGCCGCCGCGCTCGGGTGGTTTGCATTCAAAGTTGCGCCAAAGGTATGGCGCGCTTACTCCAAAGAGTCTCCACAAGAGCCTGCGCGCCCGCCTATGAGCTCAGCTGATCGACGCGCGATCGCACTCGAGATAAAGCGGGCAGAAGATGCCGGCGGCTCCTATTGGGTAGAAGGCGCAGCGATCGCAGAGAAGCACGGAGTAACGATCTGGGATGCAACAGATGATTACCTGTTGGAAGCCGAGAGGCGCGACGCTGAGGCTGAGCGTGCACGCATCAAGAAGGAGCTTCGAGACATCCCAAATGCACCGATCGACCTCCGCACAGACAACGGAGTGACTGTGCGTGTAGTGGGATCCTCAAACTGGGTGGACGATAAAACGCTCTACTCGTTCAATCGCGCGACCCAACAGCTCTACCTGCGCAGAGAGCCGACCAATACCCATGACGCAAACGCCGTCGCGGTCTATGCCGGGAAGCGCAAATTCGGGTATATCTCCCGTGCCGGGGCAGCTAAGTACGCCCCCCTACTTGACCAGATGGGCAGTGAGTTTGCGGTGACAACAGACCCATCAACAGACCGTCTCAGTTTCTTTATGCCCCGACTCCCGCAGTTGCGAAAACTTGTCGCCGAGTCGCTGGCAGAGTGAGACCGCCTGCTGGCGACATCACACCGACATGAGTTCCACAAGTCGCCGCTTGGCATCGTCCTGCACAAGGACGTAGCGCTGAGTGGTGGCTGGCGAGGCATGCCCGAGCAGCTGCTGCACTGTGAACACGTCGCGATCGACGTTATATGCGCGGGTGGCGAAACGGTGCCGCAGCGCGTGCATGGTCACGCCGGTCGGGAGCAGCTGAGAAATGCGCTTGCTCAGGTAGTGGGCAGAGAGGTGCCCATTATCCTTGCCAGGGAACACGTAGCCGGCATCCTTACTCCGAAGCTCGAGCGCCAGCGACTCCGTGAGCGGTATATGCCGAGTTCGGTTCCCCTTGCCGCGCACAGTGAGGCTCCACCCGTCTCGAGAGTGGTGCACGTCACCCGTATGCACTCGCGAGACCTCTGCACACCGCATGCCGAGTTCAGCTGCTAGCCGCAGCGCGAGGCGCTCGCGCGGTGCCGCCTGCGCGAGTGCCTGACGGTAGTCGTCGTCGTTGGCAGGTTTCGGCGCTGGCGGTGCCGGCCTGATGCGGCGAATGACGCTCGCCGGGTTGGTGTCGCATCTGCCCGTCTCGATCGCCCAGGTGTAGAAGCCGAGCAAGTGTGAGCGGGTATGCCGGCGCATCTCACTGCCCCACCGCTTCGCCCCCGCCCACACGAGAACATCGTTTGCGGTGACGGCAAAGGGTGCGAGGCGTGCGTGATCGCGAGCGAACCGTGCGAGAGTGTGCACGTGCTGTGCGACTGTTGTTTCCATCCGCCCGCCTGCCCGCAGGTGTAGCACGTAGGCATCAATCTCGCCCTGCCATGCGACCGGTGCACCGAGTTTCTGCATGCCTGCGTTCAGCGCCTCTGTCGGGTCGGTGTGCACCCGACCCTCGGCATGCGCCCAACGATAGAACGCGCGCAGGCTGCTCCGATGCGAGAGCCGCGTCTTGTCTGAGCAGGTGAGTGAATCGAGCCAAGCTCGCACAGCATCACTGCTCACCTCCCACGGCCCCCGCTCGCAGTCACTCGCGAACCTGGCAAGGTGTTTCACTCTGTTCACGACCGTGCCCGGCATCATCTTTGCGTGCGCCTGTGCGCGCTCGAAACTCCCGATCGCATCCTCCCACTGATCCCCGAGGGTGTACCTCGTGACGGGGCTGGCATCCGGCACCGGCTGCCGATCACAGTAGCCCTCCTCGATTCCCCATCGGTAGAACGCTCGCAGCGTCTGTCTGAGCCGCTTCACCGTCGCCACTGACCCGGGGTGCGCCTCGAGGTACGCGCTCACGACTCCCCTGCTCACCTCCCACGGATCGAGACCACTCGACCTGCCGAACGAACGCAACTGCCGAACTTGCATCGCCGCAGTCGTCTCGGCGAGACCTGCGCGCAGCTGCGCCGTATAGAAGTCGGGCACCACTTCGCCCCATGCATCGAAGCTCACGAGTTGATCCTCTCCAGATAGAACGCACGCTCACGCAGTCGCCCCGCAGCTGCCTCGAAGGTCAGCGCCAACGCGCGCAGTGACTCGGCATCGTGAGGCACCTCATCGCAGTCAGTATCGTGGCTCACCACGTAATGAGCAGCCCTTGACCCGCCCGCCTCAACCGTTCCCCACAGGCCCGGCACGAGATCCTCTGCCTCTCCCCAGTGCATCCAGTCATTCGGCGGGGAACCGTCACCCCCATGCTCAAAGACGCTACTCGTGCACCAGCTGATAGGGCAGTCAAAGATTTTCGTGATCATGCTCGGGAGGCTAAACGGCCCGCCGGAATTGGTCAACCGCGTGGAACTACGTGGAACTAGCAGCGGTAAAACAGGGTGATTTGCGGTATCTGGCGGTGAATACGTGCTACGCTGAAAACCGCATAATCCCGCGGAAAACCGCGTGATTCCGCTAGCACACGAGTGGGCCGGGATTTGTTTCCCAAGCTGATAGCGCGGGTTCGATTCCCGTCATCCCCTCGGAGAAATTGATCCCGACTTTGCGAGGAGTTTTTTCCCCTCGTGTTCGGAGGAGGCCGGCCATTCTTCACCCCACGAGTGGCACCCAGTTCGCCGCGGCTTCCAAGGGAGATCTTCCCGATCCGGAGGCGCTCTCCGACGGGATCTGGTCATTCGCCATGCCCATGGGAAAGTTCGGGCCTCCGTACAACCTCTGCTACATCATCGAGGATTCCGCCGGAGACCTGCACGTGGTCGACCCGGGGATCGATTCGGGCGAGAATTGGGCGCTCCTGAAGCAAAATCTGCGCGGGATCGGAAAATCGGTCAGCGACGTACGCGCCGTTATTGCGACGCACCTCCACCCCGACCACCTCGGACTCGCGGCGCGCATTCGCGCGGCATCGAGCGCGCGGCTCATCTTGCATCGCGAAGAAGACAACGCCGTGAGGGAGCTCACTCTCGGGACTCGCGAGGAGGACGTTTCTCAGCGCGCGGAGGGCTGGGGCGTGCCCGCCGCGTATCAGGGCAGGCTCGCCAGGTCCAAGACCTCCGCTCAGGTTTCGTCGTTTCCGCCCGCAGACCTACTGTGCGAAGACGGCGACAGGCTGCTCGTGCCCGGACGCGAGCTGCAGGTCATTCACACGCCCGGCCACACCTTGGGTCACCTGTGCCTTCGTGAGCGCCAGGAGCGAATCGTCTTCACCGGGGATCACGTCTTGCCAACGATCAACAGCGGTGTCGGTCTCGGCGGCAGCGCCTCGGGCAATCAGGTCGACGCATATCTCGTCAGCCTCGAAACGATCGCCGAGTTTGACGATCACGTGGCTGCACCCGGCCACGAATTCGGATTCCGCAACATCAGGGAACGCTGCGGCTCGATCGCCGCGCATCAGTTGCGACGAACCCGCGAGGTGCGCGCGGCTCTGGAGATCACCCCACACGCCCCCGTCTGGGATCTGGCAAGCCGGCTGGCCTGGTCTGCTGGGTGGGAGAACCTCTCCGGCTTCATGCTGGTCTCGGCCCTGGCACAGACCGAGATGCACGTCGACTTCCTGCGCTCCGGCCTCGCCGAACGCCACCTGCAGTTGCACGGCACGAACTGATCGCATCGGCGCGCTACGGTGGATCCATGCGCATTGCCACCTGGAACGTAAACTCCATCCGCACCCGCGTTGGCCGGGTCGTCGACTGGCTCGTCCGCGAAGACATCGACGTGCTCGCGATGCAGGAAATCAAGTGCAAGCCGGAACAGTTTCCCGTCGCCGAGTTCGAGCGGGCGGGATACCAGCTCGAGATCCACGGCCTGAACCAGTGGAACGGGGTTGCGTTTGCGAGTCGCCACGAGATGACCGATGTGGCGCGTGGCTTCGACGGGATGCCGGGCTTCGGGAAGGCCATCGTCGGGCAGGAACACACGCAGGGCACCGGCCCGAACGAGCTCCCGCTTGAGGCGCGCGCGCTGGGTGTCACCGTGGGCGACCTCAGGCTCTGGAGCCTCTACGTGCCCAACGGCCGTTCGCTCGAAGACCCGCACTACGCCTACAAGCTCGACTGGCTGCTCGCGTTACGCAACAATGCCGAGCAGTGGATCGCCGAGAACCCGGACCTCCCGCTCGCGCTGATGGGCGACTGGAACATCGCGCCGACGGCCGCCGACATGGCCGACCCCTCGTTCGTCGAGGGCCGATCCACCCATGTGTCGCCCGACGAGCGCTCAATGTTCGCCTCGTTCGAGCAGACCCTCACCGACGTGGTGCGGCCGATCGTTCCCGAGGGCTTCACGTTCTGGGACTACAAGGCCGGCCGTTTCCCGAAGAACGAGGGCATGCGCATCGACTTCATCCTGGGCTCGCCGGCCTTCGCTGGCGCGGTGACGGGCGCCGAGATCGCGCGCGATGAGCGGAAGGGCGACGGCCCGAGCGACCACGTGCCCGTGGTGTGTGACATCGACCCGTCGCTGCTGTTCGCGAGCTTCGAAGACGAAGACGACCGCCCGATGATCTTCGGGTAGGAGCTTCGGCAGGATCGACGGCCCCAGTGCCGCGAAGCCATTATTCGGTCTTCGCGAGGGCGTCTCTCCACGCCACGCGGCCGCCGGTGCGCAGCACGGAGTTGCTGTAGATGCGGGAGCCGATCCACAACACCACCGCGATGGTGGCCAGCAGCACCGCCAGCGCGGCCAGCGGCTCCCACCACGCTGCGGTTCCCAGGTAGAGCCGCAGCGGCATCGCGACCGGTGCCGACAGCGGTACGTAGCTGAGCGCCGCCATCATGCGCGCGTTGTCGAAGAGAAAGATCACGAGATAGAACGGGATCATGACGAGCACCATGACCGGACTCGTCACCGATCCGATGTCCTCCTGGCGCGACACGAGCGAAGCGAGGGCGGCATACAGAGTTGCTATCAGTACGAACCCGAAGATGAAGAGCACCCCGAACCACCCGAGTGCAGTGCCGAGCTCGGCGAAGAGGATCTGCTGGCCCGTGGCGAGCAGCCCGATCGAGGCGAGTGCGACAATCGCGATCACCTGCCCCACAGCCAACACCGTCATGCCGAGAATCTTGCCCGCGAGCAGCGCCCGCGCCGAGACCGTGGCGAGGAGGATCTCGACGATGCGGGTCTGCTTCTCCTCCACGACGCTCTGCGCGGTGGTCGTGCCAAACGTCATCACGCTCACGAAGAAGACCATGCCGAACGCAATCGACACGATGTAGGCGAGGAAGAAATTCTCGATGACCGGGTCGAGTAGTTCGATCTCGGGTGACGTAGAGAGCACCTGTACGAGATCGCCGGGGGCGTTCTCGAGTGCAATCACCGTTACGGCGGACTCGCCAGTACTCTCGGTGCCTTCGGTGCCTCCGGCGCTGATCGTCGCGCCGATCTCACCGGTTCCTCCCGGCACGACCGCGGCGTCGACCTCGCCGGTCTTCACGAGTTCTCGGGCGGCGTGTGGATCCGCGACCTCGGTCACCTCGAAGCCGGCAGATTCAAGCGCCGCCGCGCCCTCCCCCACTACGGCGACCTTGGTCGGGCCACCGAAGCCACCGATCTGTGACGCGAACCCACCAGCGAGCACGCCCACGAGCACGATGAGCAGCAGAATCCCCGTCGAGATCAGGAAGGCCTTGCTGCGCAGCCGGGTCGTGATCTCACGCTCAGCCACGATCCACGCAGCCTTCATGGCGGTCGGACGGCGCACCGAGCTGCCAACTTGCTCGTTCATTTCACGACCTCCCGGAAGATCTCGGCAAGCGTTGGGGTGATTCGGGCGAAGCGCTGCACCACGGTGGATCGGCTCTCACCCCGCACCGCCCGGGCAAGCACAGCCTGTGCCGCGGCCTCGCTCTCGGCTTCGAAGCGCACACGGCCTCCGTTGACCACGGTCACTGTGATGCCGGGCATGTCGCGGACCCAGCCCGTAGCTGCGCCGTCGGTTCCCTGCTCGCCCGCGGCGTCGACCGTGGTGGCGAGTTCGAGTTCCTAGCTGAGGCCGGAATGTTCGCGCCGAAGAGATTCGCGGGATTCGGCCACGAGGATCCGCCCGCCACCAATGACCACGATGTCGTCGCACAACCGCTCGACGATGTCGAGCTGATGCGAAGAGAAGAGCACCGGGAGGCCCTGCGCGGCGTAGTCGCGAAGCACCCCCATCACCACTTCGACGGCGAGTGGATCGAGCCCCGAGAACGGCTCATCAAGCACGAGCGCGATCGGGCGGTGCACGAGCGCGGCGGCGATCTGCGCGCGCTGCTGGTTGCCGAGCGACAGGCTCTCGAGCAGGTCGTTCGCGCGCTCGCCCAGCCCGAGGCGTTCGAGCAGAGTGCCGACCTCCGCCTTCGCGTCAGAGGCACTGAGCCCGTGCAGTCGGCCCAGGTACACCAGCTGTTCCGCGACCTTCATCTTGGGATAGAGGCCGCGTTCTTCCGGCATGTACCCGATTCTCGCCCGGTCCCGCGGGGAGAGCGGGGAACCGTCTCGCGTCACCTCACCACCATCGGCGGCAAGCACCCCCAAGATGATGCGCATGGTGGTGGTCTTGCCCGCGCCGTTGCCGCCGACGAACCCCGTCATACGTCCGGTCGCAACGGTGAAACTCACGTCGTCGAGCACGCGGCGCTCGCCGAAGCTACGCGTGATTCCTCTGAGCTCAAGCACCCGGTTCCCCATTCTCCGCTTCGCTCCGCGGCGACCGGAACGACGAAACCCCCGCGAGTGTCGCGGGGGTTTCGGATCGGAGCCGACTGTGGGATTTGAACCCACGACCTGTTCTTTACGAGGGAACTGCTCTACCCCTGAGCTAAGTCGGCATAGTCCGAGCAATCCCGGCACACAATCGACTACTTTACCACGACTCGCGGGGCGTGAAACAGCACGCTACGCGGCGCAATTTGGGTCGCTCGCAGGCACCGCACCAGTCAGGAAGTACTCGTCGACCGCCGCGTTGACGCACGGGTGCTCACCGTAGGCGGTGTGCCCCTCCCCGTGATACGTCACGAGCACGCCGCTCTCGAGCTGTTCCGCGAGCGACACCGCCCACCGATACGGGGTCGCCGGATCGCCCGTGGTGCCCACCACCATGATCGGGTCTGCGCCCGCCGCCCGCACTGCGTCGCGGCTCTCAACCCCCGGAAACGGCCATTCCGCACAGAACGTATCGCCGTATCCCTGGAACCGCCCGATCGTCGGCGCGATGGCATCGAGCTCAGCTGCCTGCGCACGCATGCGCTCGATATCGAGCTCAGCGCCTCGCGGGTAGTCGAGGCAGTTGATCGACAGGAAGGCCTCCATGAGGTTGGTCTGGTACACACCATCCACGCGGTCGTAGTAGAAATCCGCAAGGATGAAGGCGGTCTCGGCTTCTCCGTTCGCAACCTCAGCGAAGAGATCGTCGAGGTACGGCCAATTCACCTGCGAGTACAGGGGGGTGATGATGGCAGTGAGCATGGTGTCGGTGCCGAGCATGCGGCCATCACTCGCCTCGATCGGCTGCTGATCCACCTGGTCGATGAGCGCGCCGATCTGCGCCATCGCTTCGTCGACAGTCTTGCCGGCAAACATGCACTTCTCGCGAGTCAGGCAATCGGTGACATAGGCGCGCAGCGCCGCCTCGAATCCGAGGGTCTGCTCGCGCACAACATCAGCCTCGGATGCGGTGGGATCGGTCGCACCATCAAGCACGAGGTGCCCTACGCGATCAGGGTAGGCATCGGCGTAGCGCGCGCCAATGTAGGTGCCGTAGGAGTAGCCGAGGTAGTTGAGCTTCTCGTCTCCGACGATGGCTCGCAGCATGTCGAGGTCTTTCACGGTCGACATCGTGTCGACGTGCCCGAGCAGCGGCCCGGTGGCCTCTAGGCAGGCCTCGCCGAATGCCGCGCTCTCCTCGGCGGCTAGCGCGATCCACTCAGCGCTCCCGCGTTCAAGATCTTGCCCCTCACCGAGGCTGAAGAGGAACTCGTCCATCCCTTGGGCATCGAGGCAGGTCACCGGCGACGAGGCTCCGGTGCCGCGTGGATCCCAGCTGACAATGTCGAAACTCTGCTGCACAGACTCGCCAATTCCGCCGTCGACCGCATACCGCGCGTAATCCACGCCCGAGGCCCCCGGGCCCCCGGGGTTCACGAAGAGGCTCCCCTGCGATGATCCACTCAGCGCGGGTTGACGGATCAGGGCCAGGGTGATGCGTTCACCCTCGGGCTCGTTCCAATCGAGCGGGGCGAAGACCTCCGCACATTCCATGCCGTCGCCACAGTCACTCCACCTGGGTGTCTGCGCGTCAAAGCGCTCAAAGTTCGCCGAGGGTGCACCGTCGGCGGCCCGCGAGGCAAAATCTCGCGCAAGTTCGATCAGCGGGGCGCACCCGCTGAGCGTGAGGGCACCGACTGCGGCGAGCGCCACGGCCGCGAGGCCGATGCGACGACGAGAAGAACCGCCAGACCGGCCAGTGCGCCGAGGCCCGGCTTCGGACTCGACCCCGGAATTTGTGTCTGTTCGAGCTTCGCCCATGGTGCGCTCCCCACTCATTGATGTGTCATCGATTCAGCGCCCTGCCGCGCGATACCTGCAAAGAGTGCCTCGAGCACGAGCCCCGGGGTGACCGCGCGTACGAGGCGATCCCGAGCCTGCTCGACCATCGACACCGCCTCCAACGCCCGTGCTGCGCCCCATTGCGTCGCCAGCTCTTCGATGCGTGCTTGGTGCTCGACATTGACCAACTCGAGGCCGGCCCCCAGCGACGTGAGCAACACGTCACGGTACAGCGAGAGGAGGTCGGTCAGGACGCGGTCGATGCCATCGCGAAGGCTGCGTTTCGCCCGCCGCGACTGATCTTCCTCGAGGTTGCGCAGTTGCGCACGCAGTTTGGGCGGGATCGCTGCGCCAGCAGAGATGCCCAGGTTGCGCAGCGCCTCCTCCCGCTCGACCGCATCGAGTTGCTCGGTGAACGCTGACGCGTCAGCCTCCGCGACCTTCACCAGACCGGCTGCGGCGCGCATCGCATCGCCCAGGGTGTCGACCGCCAGTGCGAGGTCAATCGTGCGCTCACGTCTCGCCATCGCTTCGGGGTCACTGGCAAGCCTGCGGGCCATACCGATGTGGCTCTGCGACAGCCGCGCCGCGCGTTCCGCGACCGCGAAATCGACCCCGTCTCGCTCATGCAGCAATGCAGCAATCTCTGCGGGCGACGGAGTGACGAGCTTGACGGATCGGGCACGCGAGCGGATGGTGGGCAGCAGGTCGGCCTCACTGGGCGCACACAACACCCACACCGTGCGCTCGGGAGGTTCTTCGAGCGCCTTGAGTAGCACATTCGAGGTGCGTTCGGGCATCCGATCCGCGTCTTCGATGACGATGACGCGATGGCGACCGGTTGCTGGCGAAAAGTACGCCGTGGTCACGATTTCACGCGCCTCGTCGATGGTGATGAGGAGCTTCTGCGTGGTGAGCACGGCGAGGTCGGGGTGCGTGCGAGAGCGCACCTGCTGCCAGACCGCGTCGAGATCTTCCGCACCGCGCGCGATGAGCGCGGCCGCGAATCGCAGTGCGAGGTTCGAACGACCCGAACCTGGCGGGCCGGTGAGCAGCCAGGCGTGGGAGAGGTCGTCGCTACCTTCAGCTGATGCGGCGTGCTCGAGCGCCCGCACCGCCTCCGGTTGCCCCACAATCTCGTCCCAAAAACCCATGGCATCAGGCTATCGCGAGCCACCGTCACGCGGTTGTCCGCAATCAGCGCAAGACCGGCTCATGCTCGCCACCGCCCGCCCGCTTCTGCTCCATCATCTCGTTGTCCGACCGCTTGACGAACTCGTGCGCCGATTCACCCTCTCGGTATTCGGCAATCCCCGCAGACCAGCCACACGCGGTCGCCTGCCCCCGGAGGCGCTCGACCAACACTCGCGCCTCTTTCGTCGAGGTTCGCGGGAGAAGCAGCACGAATTCGTCACCCCCGACGCGAGCCACACTGTCGCCACTTCTCACCCCCTGAACGAGCGCCTTCGCAACCTGCTGGAGAACGATGTCGCCTTCGTGATGCCCGCGGGAATCATTGATTGACTTAAACCCATCGAGGTCGAGGAAGATCATGGAGAGGGGTTCTCGCGTGCGCGCCACTGTGAGAATTTCCTTCTCCAATAAGACATCAAACCCGCGTCGATTCCACACGCCACACAAATGGTCGGTGAGTGAAGACTGCTCGAGGTTCAGCTTGAATCGCCCAAACACCTCGGTCAGGAGTATCGAGAGGCCAACCAGCGCGACGGCAGTGAGATAGGCATCGTTTGACGGGTACCGAACGACAAGAATCGTGGCAAAGAGTACCAGGCAGGTATAGCCCACCAGCCGCGCGTACTTGGTCGGAAGAAACCAGGCATACAAGACGATGACCACCACCGTGAGCATCGCAGCCACCGTCGCGCGGCTCAGGCTCGTGCTGTTCGCGATCAGAAACAAGAGAACAGCAAGGTAGATTCCACTAGTAAATGCAGCTGTACCCAGGCGAAGACGGCTGCCGCGCGCGAGAACTACCAGAGTGACCAACAAAGCAATTCCAGAGACCGTGATGGGTACCCAGAGCGGGGGGCGGTTCTCGGGCGGGAAGATCGTCGCGGCAAGACCGGCAAACACGCCACCCGAGAGAAACATCGCTGCCAAGGCAAGCGAAAGTTCAGATTGTCGTCTGAAGGTCCGAGACCGTCCGCGGTGAGGCACGATGTCAGTGTATTGCCCCGCACCGACATCCTTCTCCGGTCGGTGCAATGTTGGAGGCAGTGTAACTATCAGCTGACTCTTCCTGCCTGATTACACGGGGAGATCCACCAGGATCGCTTCCGCAAATTCGAGTGTCGCGCTTCCAGCGCTGAGTTCTTGCACCAGCGCACCCGCGCCCGGGCACTGATCCACTGACAACAGCAGCCGCACCTCGACCGCTTCACCGTACCCCGCTTCGCCCACCTCGTACCCGCGGCGCCTTGCCTCGGCCTCGATCTGCGGGGCGAGTGCGTAGTCGACAGTGACGAGCGCCGGGATCCGCTCTGCACGTCGCACTCGACCGGCCTGGGCGACCGCCTCGGCAACCGCTGCGCGGTAGGCGCGGGTCAGCCCGCCGGCCCCGAGCAGCACGCCCCCGAAGTAGCGTGCCACCAAGGCAATCACGTCGCTGAGCCCGGCCGAGACCAGGGCATCGAGCATGGGTGCGCCCGCGGTGCCGCTCGGCTCGCCGTCGTCGTTCGAGCGTCGGGTGCGCCCGCCCGCGCCCAACACGAACGCGCTGCAGTGATGCCGGGCACGTGGGTGTTCGGCTCGCACACGCGCGATGGTGGATCGCGCCTCACCCTCATCAGAGACGCGTTCGAGGCGCGTCAAGAACCGAGAACGCGAGATCTCGAGCTCGGTGTCGACCGGGCCCGCGATGGTGATGTACTCGGCACTCATGCCTCCATTCTGCCGGGTCGCGGCTCCCGTCTGCCGGGTCGCGCCCTCGCTCGTCCGCTCGCCGAGGAGTCGCAATTCCACCACGTGCGGGGGTCTGGTGGTGGAATTGCGACCCCTCGGCGCAGGGCAGGGCAGTCGGGGCAGGGCTGGGCAGTCGGGGCAGGGCAGAGAGGGATGGCAGTCGCGGTAGGCTCGGGGCGTGAGCGTGCGGGTGGATAGTTGGGTGTGGGCGGTGCGGCTCGCGAAGACGCGCAGCCAGGCCACTGCGGCCTGCCGCGCCGGTCACGTGCGGGTGAATGGCAACCCGGCTAAGGCGGCGCAGGCCGTGAACATTGGGGACGAGGTGCGGGTGCGCCTGCACGGATTCGACCGCATCTACAAGGTCACCGGGCTCGCGACGAGGCGAGGCAGCGCCGCCGACGCGGCTCAGTATTTTGAGGATCAGACTCCCCCACCCCTACCCCGCGTCGAGCGCCCCGCCGACATCCTGCGCGACCGCGGGGCCGGACGCCCAACGAAGCGCGAGCGTCGCGACATCGACCGCCTGCGCGGCCGCGACGAGGAGTCGCAACGCGACTTCGAGGGCTAACGCAAGGCTCCTCGCCCCAGCACACCGTGCCACACACTGCCGCACCGTGCCAGCGCAGGCGCACCCCCTAATCCAGGTCGACATGAAAATCCGCGCCACTTGTGCGGTCTTTCGGGCCAGAATAACCGCACAACATGAGCGGATTTTTCGTGTCTGACGAGCCCGCGTCGCTCTGCTTTCAGATCGCCCCGCTACCCTTGACAGGTGCCCACGCCCGCCCCGAGTCTGCTTGCTGCCACGCCCGATCACATGCCGCATCTGCAGCACCTCTCTCCCAGCGAGTGGCACCCCCTCGAGCGCACACACCAGGCACGGGCCGCTGCACTCACCGCCGCACACCGCGAGCGGCGCGCCCGCGGAGAGAAGCACCCGATCGAAGATTTTCTATGGACGTATTACTCGGTCAAGCCGGCCGAGCTCGCCCGCTGGCATCCGGGGGCGGGGGTCGTGCTCGCAGACGCGGGGGTGGATCGCGCAGCCTGGCGACACTACACGATCGTGGCAGCTGTGAGCGGCGCGGGACGCACGGATACGGAGTTCCCGAACGCTGCGCGATCCACAAGCGAAGCGTGCGACGTGACGGTCGACCTCGACACCTACTTCGCGAAGCGCGGCGCGACCGTCGACTTCGTCGAGCAGCTGCTCGCGGCGACCATCGAGCACACCCCGCAGTACGGGTGCTTCGGCCTGCACGAGTGGGCGATGGTGTATCGGCTCGGCCCCGATCAGGTGCGCCACGCCGGGCTGCCGCTTCGCATCGGCCACGCGGCCACTGACGCGGTCGTTGAGAGCCACCGCATCGCCTGCACCCACTTTGACGCGTACCGCTTTTTCACGCCCGAGGCGGCCCCGATGAACACCCTGCACCCCACCCGCGAAACGCAGGGGCAGCTCGAGCAAGCGGGGTGTCTGCACGCCGGCATGGACGTCTACAAGTGGGCGGCGAAGCTCGGCCCGATCGTGCCCGGCGAGGTGCTGCTCGACGCGTTCGAGTTCGCTCGCGACATCCGCGAGGTCGACATGCGCGCATCCCCCTACGACGTGACCGGGTTTACGGGGGCAGACGGCCTGCCGCTCACGCCGATCGCCATCGAGACCCCCGAGGGCAAGCGCCTGTACGCCGAACTGCAGCGGGGTTTCGCGGCCCGCGGCAACGCGCTCCGCGAGCGGGTGCTCGCGGCGATCAGCGTGGCGCGACGGGCGTTCGACGCTCAGACCGCGGCCCGATAGCGCGCAGTGCCCCGAGGATCGCGACGAGGTCGACGAGCTCCTGCATCCACGCGCCGACGAGTGCGGGCAAGAACCCGAACGCGGCCACGAGCATGAGCCCGACGCTAATGATGATGCCGAGCCAGATGCTCTGCAATGCGATCCGAACCGTGTCGCGGCCGATCCGCACCGCGCGCGCGAGGCCCGCGATGTTGTCGAAGCGGTTGACCAGGTCGGCCGATTCGCTGGCAGCGGTGGATCCGCGCGCGCCCATTGCGAAGCCGACCTCGGCGGCGGCGAGCACCGGGGCGTCGTTCAGGCCGTCGCCAGCCATGAGCAGCGGCCGAACCTTGACACCCGCCACAATACTGACCTTGTCGCTGGGCTTGCACTCGGCGTGCACCTCGTCGATGCCGAGGCGGTCGGCGATCGGGCGAGCGGTAGCCTCAACATCGCCGGTGATCATGAGCATGTGCTCGATGCCCATCTCACGCAACTCGGCGACGGTGTCGGCGGCCTCGTCACGCAGGCGGTCGCGCATCACGATGGTGCCGGCAAAGCGATCCCCCAGCGAGACGTAGATGCCCAGCTCCCCGGCGGCGAGTTCCGCGCGCCGCAGGTCGGCTGCCGCCTCGTGCACCCAGTCGGGCTTGCCCACGCGCACCTCGCCCGACGCGGCGAACGCACCCATGGTCGAATGTGCGGCGAGGATGTCAGCAGTCACCACCTCGGCGAGCACGCCCTGCGTGGCGATCTCCTCGGCGCGCTCGACCGAGAGCAGCGCGAGCCCCTGTGCCTTCGCCGCGTCGATGACTCCGTCGGCGAGCACGTGCGACGAATAGACCTCGGCCGACGCGGCGAGCTGCAACACCTGTTCTTCGGTGAACCCCTCACCGGTCAACACACGCTCGAGATCGGGGCGGCCGCTGGTGAGCGTGCCGGTCTTATCGAACGCAACCGCGCGCACGCGGGAAAGCTGTTCGAGCGTGCCGCCACCCTTCACAATCAGGCCGAAGCGAGCCGCCCGGCTCATTCCGCCGAGGAACGCCACCGGGGCCGCGATGAGCAGCGGGCACGGGGTCGCCACGACCAAGACCTCGGCGAAGCGCACCGGGTCGCCGCTCACGGCCCAAGCGATGGCGGCGATGGCGAGCGAGAGCAGCGTAAACGGCACCGCGTACCGATCCGCGAGCCGCACGACGCCAGCTTTGCTGTTCGCCGCCTGCTCTACGAGCCGCACGATTTGCTGGTACTCGCTGTCTTCCGCGCGCGCGACCGCCCGCATGCGCACCGCCATCGATCCGCTCACCGCGCCGCTCAAGACCTTCTCCCCGAGCGCGCGCTCCATGGGCAGGCTCTCGCCGGTCAGGGACGATTCGTCGAAGGTGGCGGAGCGATCCGCCAGCACCGCGTCAACCGGCACCAGCTCGCCGGGCCGCACCAGCAGCTCGTCGCCGACCTGAATCTCGTGTACGCCCACGGTTTCGGTGTCGCCCGAGGGCAAAATGCGGGTCGCCCGCTCGGGCGCGCGAGCGAGCAGTGCGGTCAGCTCGCGCTTCGAGCGGCCCTCCGCGTAGTCTTCGAGCGCAGATCCACCGGTGAGCATCAGCACCACGACGAGCGCGGCCCACGGCTCACCCACGAGCACGGCGGCGGTGATCGCGGTGACGGCGAGGATGTCGAGGCCCACGTGGCCGCGCAACAGCTGGCGCACCATACTCACGGCCTCCCACGCGGCAATCGCGAGGGCATACACGCCGACGACCCAGGGCGCCGCATCGCGCGCATGGGTCGCAAGCATGATCAGCCCGATCGTGCCCACGACGAGGGTCGCAGCCACGAGGGGGTAGCGGCGTGCTGCGGTGACAATCTTCGACATGTCACCCATTCTCGCCCGTTCGCAGGCCGAGCGCATCGAAGGGAAGGCTACCCTTCCCGCGCCTCGTCGGCGAGCTGCATGTGGTGGTGGATCACCTCGGCGACCACGAAGTTAAACCACTTTTCTGCAAACTCGGGATCAAGCTGGGCATCGCTCGCGAGCGAACGGAGACGCGAAATCTGGGTCGCCTCTCGCGAGGGGTCGGAGGCGGGCATGTCGAACTCAGCCTTCAAACGACCCACCTCCTGCGTGCAGCGGAAGCGCTCGGCAAGCATGTGGATCAGCGCGGCGTCAATGTTGTCGATGCTCGAGCGCAGGCGCCGCAATCGGGCCTCTGGCGTTTCGGTGCTCATGGTCTGCCTCGATCCGCTCAGTCGAGGAGGTCGTGGCGCACGACGACCTGCTCGCGCTCGGGGCCCACCCCGATGGCCGAGATGCGCGATCCGCTCATCGCCTCGAGCGCCAGGATGTAGTCCTGTGCGTTCTTCGGGAGATCCTCGAAGGTGCGGGCACCCGTGATGTCTTCGGTCCAGCCGGGGAACTCCTGGTAGATCGGCTTCGCGTGGTGGAAGTCGGTCTGGTTCACCGGCACTTCGTCGTGACGCACGCCTTTCACGTCGTAGGCGACGCACACCGGGATCGTCTCGAGGCCCGAGAGCACGTCGAGTTTCGTCAGCACGAAGTCGGTCACACCGTTGATGCGGGCGGCGTAACGCGCGATGGGGGCGTCGTACCAGCCGCAGCGGCGCGGGCGCCCGGTGGTGGTGCCGAACTCGAAGCCCTGCGCGCGCAGGTACTCGCCCGACTCGTCGAAGAGCTCGGTCGGGAACGGGCCGGCGCCCACACGGGTCGTGTAGGCCTTGATGACCGAGATCACGCGGTCGATGGCGTGCGGGGGCAGGCCCGAGCCGGTGCTCGCGCCGCCGGCGGTCGCGTTCGACGAGGTGACGAAGGGGTAGGTGCCGTGGTCGATGTCGAGCATCGTCGCCTGGCCTGCCTCGAACAGGATCGTCTTGTTCTCTTGCATCGCCTCGTGCAGCAACAGGCCGGTGTCGCACACCATCGGCTCGAGCAACTTGCGGTAGCTCAGCAGCTCATCGACGACCTCGTCGACACCGATCGCGCGACGGTTGTAGATCTTGACGAGCACCTGGTTCTTGAAGTCGAGTGCCGCCTCGACCTTCTGGCGCAGGATCCCCTCGTCGAAGACGTCTTGAATGCGGATCCCGACACGGTTGATCTTGTCGGCGTAGGCCGGGCCGATCCCGCGGCCGGTGGTTCCAATCTGGCGCTTGCCGAGGAAGCGCTCGGTGACCTTGTCGAGCGTGCGGTGGTAGGCGGTGATGACGTGCGCGTTGGCGCTGACTTTCAGCCGCGACACGTCGACCCCGCGGGCGCTGAGCGCGGTGAGTTCGGCCTGCAGCACCTCGAGGTCGACAACGACGCCGTTCGAGATGACCGGGATCACGCCCGGCGTCAGGATGCCCGACGGCAGCAGGTGCAGCGCGTACTTCTCGTCGCCGACCACCACCGTGTGCCCGGCGTTATTGCCGCCGTTGAACTTCACAACGTAGTCGACGCGGCTGCCGAGCAGGTCGGTCGCGCGGCCCTTGCCCTCATCGCCCCACTGGGCGCCGGTAATCAGTACTGCGGGCATTGCAGCCCCTCCTTCGCGCTATGCGCTCTCTTCGATGCGGGCGATCGCGGTAGCGTCGGCCCCGTTCAGAAACTCGGTCAGACGATCAACCTCAGCGGTCTCGCCGATGGCTGCGGCGGCGCGGCGCAGCGCGTACAGCGCGCGCAACACGCCACGGTTGGGCTCGTGCTCCCAGGGGATCGGCCCGGCGCCGCGCCACCCCGACTTGCGCAGGGTGTCGAGGCCGCGGTGGTAACCGACCCGCGCGTACGCGTATGACTCGATATCGCGGCCCGCGGCGTGGGCCTCGTCGGCGAGCAGGGCCCAGGCGAGCGGCGATTCGGGGTGCGTGCGTGCCACCTGCTCGGGGGTCTCGCCCGCGGCGAGCGCACTCGCTACCTGTGGCTCGGGCGCAAGCCTCGTGGGCTCGGGGCCGAGCAAATTCTCGCCAATCACCAGAACAGTCTACCGATGCGGCGGGCCGGCGCTGGGTAGACACACACGGCCGCGCGCCTGCACCGCGCTTGGACTGTCTGGGCCATGCCTGGTGGACACTCGCGCAGGGTTCCTGCGAGCTCAACCCCGCGCGAGTGTCACCCCGGGGCGCATCTCGCCGGCCTCGATGCGCACGCCCAGGCGGTTCTCGGGTGGCGGGAACGGGCAGGTGGCGCTCGCCGAATACGCGCACGGCGGGTTCACGGTGCGGTTGAAGTCGATCACCACGGTGTCATCGCCGGTCTGCGTCACGCCCACGAAGCGCGCGGCGGGGAAGGTCAGATCGACCCCGGTCGCGTCGGCGAAGATCGCGCGCAGGCTGGGCGAATGCTCCTCGCCGAACAGGGTGAGCGCAACCGGCGTGCCGTCAATCTCGAACTCGGCGGTACCGGGAGAGTCGTAGTGCTGTTTCGCATCGGGGCCGGCCGCAGAATCCACCTGCACCGCCTCACGCGGGGCGGGCACAAAACGCGCGGTGACGATCCACTGCTCGCTCGGTGGGAACGTGTTCGTGCCCGCGTACTCGACGCGATCCTTCGATTGTGGATCGCGCGGCCGTAGCACGATCCGGCCGCTGCGGGCGGCGAGCTCGAGTTGCTGATCGCCCCACACGAGCGTGGCGGATTCGAGGCCGGTGAGCGGGCCGAGCTGCACGGTGCCGTCAAGCGGAGCCCCGCCCCGGGTCACGCCGTCGCTCGCGGCGAACTGGGCGGTGACAAGGCCCTTCGCGTCTGCGCTCCACAGCCCCGGCACCCCGGGGAAGACCTGCAGCTCGGCCGAGAGCCAGTGGAGAGCTGTGACGCTGAGCGGCCCGTGCGGTGCGGTGCGGCCACGCTCGACCTCGGCGTGCCAGGCGGCGTGCGCAGCGCGAAACGACTCGAGGTTCGTCAATGGGGTGGTGGGCTTGGTCACGGTGGCTCCTGGCTTCGGGCAATACATCGCTTCGTACCCAACAACCATGGCCACACGCAGCGCATTCCCACTCCCCCGCGGCCCCGGGTTCTAGACGGAAGCGCAACACCTAAAGTGTGAGTTGTCTAGACCACCACCGAAGGGCTGCGCTTCCTTGTCCACACTTTACCGCCACCTCACCCTGAACGACCGGATCGAGATCGAGAAACTCCACGACCACGGCCACACCCACGCCGAGATCGCTCGAAGAATCGGCGTGCACCGTTCAACCATCGGCCGCGAGATCAAGAAGCGTTCCTGGCAACCTGAACACGACCACGCGAATCTTCGCCCCTACCTACGGAACAAACTCGACACCCGTCACCGGCGAGACCGGGTGTATCTCGCTGGTCAAGCACAACTCCACGCCAACACACGCCGAGCACGCTCGCACCAGCCCTACCGAATGACGCATGACCCGCTCGTTGATTGGGTGATCACACATTTGGGGCGGGGGTGGACCCCGGAAGAGATCAGCGGACGCCTCCCTATCGAGCACCCCACCGATCACCGTATGCGGGTCAGCCCAGAAACGTTGTATGCCTGGATTTACTCACCCGGGCAACAGCATCGGCAGTTGCACCAATACCTTGCTCGGGGGCAGAAGAAACGACGCCGCATCAAGGGCCGAAAGGTACACACGGAACGCATCAAATATCGGGTCTCGATACATGAACGACCCGCCGAGGTATTGACGCGGGAAGAGTTTGGGCATTGGGAATCAGACAGTGTGCTGGGCGCACACGGCACCGGCGGTATTCACACCATGGTCGAACGCACAAGCCGTTACTACCTGGGAGTGAAGCTCTCCCGAGTCGCTGCTGCCCCGACTCTGGAGGCGCAGCTTGGCGTGTATTGGGTGCTGCCTGCACACGCCGTCAAATCTGTCACAGCCGACAATGGAAGCGAGTTCGCACGCCATTACATGCTTGCCGACACGATCGGGGTGCCCACCTATTTCTGTGACCCGTACAGCGCATATCAGCGGGGCAGTAACGAGCACTTCAATGGTCGGCTACGGAAGTATCTCCCCAAGGGCACAACCTTCGAGGACCTCACCCAGGAAGAACTCGACGAGTACATCGGTGAGATCAATGACCGGCCCAGGAAAGTGCTGGGTTGGGCGACCCCGGCAGAGGTATTCCAGGAGTTATGCTCGGGGTAACTCACTGGGTGTTGCACTCCGAACTAAAATCCGGG
>NZ_JBPCEU010000014.1:0-88920 GCF_050971685.1 Leucobacter fengyongliangi
CACCGGTGACTCACATAAGAATGCCCGCGTAATTCTCGAGCTTAGCTTGCCTGTTTCCTGCTCGCGCGGGCCGGCTTGACCCCGGCTGCCGCGTTTGGTGCTTTCGCGAGTTCGATCGCTTCGAGCGTGCGAGTCTTCTCGGCCGCGAGGTAGGTGAGGCGCTGCTGGATTCGGTCGATCTCGCGAGCGATGTGGGCCGGGTTCAAGCTGTCACGGTACCCGGTCAACTCGGCGGTCTTCTCGGCGCTGAGCACACCGGAACGCTGGAGCCGGTCGAATGGTGTCGCGAGCTCATCGTAGACACGTTTACGGCGCCCCCTTTGATCGGTCGCCCAACCGATGGGTTTCTTCGTGGGGGTGAGGAAATTATGGCGATCGTTCACCAGCGGCCATAACTCGTTCAATAGCTTCAGCAGAGGCGCGGTGTCGTACCTCCAGTAGAACGCGTACCGGCGCACGATCTGATTGTTTTTCGACTCGATCGTGGCCTGATCATTCTTCTTGTACGGCCGGGACCTCGTGAAGTAGATGTCAAGTTCTGCAGCCCAACCGATGACGTCGTAGTTGATGAACTCGGACCCGTTATCAAAATCCACCCCGGTCACCTCGAACGGCACTTCGCTGATGAATCGGTCGAGGGCGTCACGAATGTGCAGGTGTGCGTTGTTCCGGATCGAGCGCGTGTACGTCCAACCGGTGTGCATGTCGGTGAGATCAACACTGCGACAGAACTCACCCTTCAAGACGGGCCCGCAGTGTGCGACGGTGTCGCCCTCGAAGAACCCGGGTACGGCCTCGATCTCGTCACCGGCTTTCCTGATCGTGATCGAGTTCCGCAGCAGCGGGCCTGGCGTGGTGGTGGCGATCCCGCGGAGTGGGTCCCTCGCGCGGGCTGGGGCGAGGTAGCGGTCGATCGTGGCCGGTGACATTGCCAGCAACTCGTCCGCGACGTGGTGACTGTACCTGCCCCGGCCTGGGACCAGTTCGCCGTGCGCTTCCAGCAGCATGAGTTGGAGTTCCATTGACGCGGCCAAGTATTTCCCGCTGATCCCGCCCGCGAACGCCCACACTTTCTGCAGCACTTTCAACGCGTCATGTGAGTACTTCAGCGGGCGCGGCTTACGTTGCCGGGCCCCTACCCGACGCGGTTTCAGCGCAGCTTGTAACTGTCTGCGCGCGTTGTCTCTGGACCAGCCCGTGATCGCGCATACCTCGTCAAGGAGACGGCTCTTCTCCTTCTTGGCCGCTGCGGCATACTGCTTCGCGAACTTTCGTGTGATCTCGTGTCTGGCACGCATTGATAGCCCACTTCCCATGAAACTGATGATTCCGTTTCGCGGGCATTTTTACGTGATGCACCGGAAGTGTTTCGCGGGCATATTAGGTGAGGCACGTCGTCAACTGGCGGATGCAGTAGATCCGTTGTAATCTGATCGTTACATTGTGAGGGCCGTCTTGTCCGGCCCTCACAATGCTGGGGAAAGGCCCGGAGCCACAGCTCGGGACTCGCGCTCGCGCTGTGCGCCCCCGTGGTCGCTGAGTAGAAGGGAGACGCATGCCGAGACATGCGGCTCCTGCGGAACCAGCATTCCCGAGTCGACGTGAGCTTCGCGCAGCACTCCAAACTTCGGCAGTCTCCACACACCCCACTCAGGGTGCAGTGTTATTGCCACCGCTTCTCCCCCAAGCTGATCCCGATGATCCACCCCCCTCGGGTGCGGTGCCGGAAAAGCCAGCGATCCAGCCGCACCGACCCAAGAAACGCGTATTCGCAGCCTCCGCCGCCGGCGCTGCGGTTGTTTCGCTGCTGCTCACTGTGTCGCTCCCCGGAATCCGTTTCGGTGAATCCGAGCAGGCTGCGGCAGCATTACAGGCCCAGCTACTCAACACCGGAGGTACCGGGAACTCATCGGCGTCATTCGATGCCCTGAACTCAGTCAGTGTCGGGGCAGGCGACAGTAGCGGCTCCTTCGAAAACTACGTCGATGCAAGGGTTCAGTTCCCCTTTGCCCAGTCCGTTCCCCTGACCGATCCGTTTGGTGAACGACAATGGCCCGTCGCCGGCTTCCACGACGCTCAAGATTTCGCGGCTCCTGACGGCACCACCATTCAGTCGATCGCCGACGGGGTGGTAGTCGAGGCAGGCTACGCGAACGATGGCTGCGGGTTCGGACTCAAAGTCGAGCATGAGATCGAAGGCCTCTACGTCACAGCCCGGTATTGCCACATGCAGGCGGGCTCACACGACCATCAGATTGGCGACACGGTGCGAGTCGGAGATCCCGTCGGACGGGTCGGTAATACCGGGTTGTCGTTTGGCTCCCACCTACACTTCGCGCTGACGGTCAACAAAGAGGCGATCGATCCCATGCCATTTCTGCTGAAATACAACCGACTCACGCGTGAGACATCAGAGAAGATGTGACGGTTTCTGGCTTCAGCTAGCGGATCCCAGCTCGCTGGTGACCGCAGCCCACTGATCAAGCTTGGAGAGTGCCGCACCGCTATCAAGCGCTGCACCTGCTTTTTCCAGGCCAAGGCTGAGCCTCTCAAGGAACGGCAGGTCTGCGCTGGCAGGCTTGTGCGCCAAATCAAATGCCACGAGTCCAGCGGCGGCATTGAGTAAGACGATATCGCGAACCGGCCCTGACTCCCCCTCGAAAACACGACGCACCACGGCAGCGTTGTGCTGGGGCGTCCCGCCGACCAGGTCGCTCATTTGCGAGCGAGCGATTCCGAGATCACGGGGATCGAGATCGTGCTCGGTGAGCGCTCCGCGACTCACCTCCCACACGTGAGAGTGTCCGGTCGTCGTGAGTTCGTCGAGACCGTCGTCGCCGCGAAACACGAGTGCAGAGGCACCACGGAAGCGGAAGAGGTCAGCGAATAGGGGCGCACGCGCATGATCAGCGACGCCCGCAGCGGTCGCTTCTGGGCGCACCGGATTGCACAGGGGGCCGAGGTAATTGAACACGGTCTGGATCCCAAGCTCTGCTCGGACAGGTGCCACGTGCCGAAACCCCGGAAGGAACTTGGCCGCGTGCACGAATGCGATGCCCACACGATCAAACGCTTCAGCCAGCTGGTCGGGTTCGAGTGAGAAATCGATGCCGAGAGCCGTGAGCACGTCGGAGGACCCGGACAGGCTACTTGCGGCCTTGTTCCCATGCTTGACCACGGGCACCCCACTCGCCGCGCAGACGATCGAAGCCATCGTAGAAATGTTGACGGTTCCGAACCGGTCACCCCCGGTGCCGACGATGTCGAGAGACATACTGGGCAGGGGAACCTCACGAGCCTCAGCGAGAATAGCGTCTCGGAAGCCGACGATTTCATCGACCGTAACACCTTTTTTCTGCAGTGCAACGAGAAAACCGCCCATTTGGGCTGCGGTTGCGCGCCCGGTCATAATTTCGGCCATTGCCCAGTCCGCTTGAGACACGCTGAGGTCGCGCTCCTCGAGCATGCTGGTGAGGATCGAGGGCCAGGTACGTTCATCCATCATGACAAGGAGTCTATCGAGGCTCAGTAACACGCAGCGGGCCCTTCCTTCCGCACCGAATCACCTGTGGCGTGGTCAATCGACGGTCACACCGGGAGCGGGGACACGGTAGGCTGAGACGAGAAGTCGCGGAAAGTTCGGCACGCCGTGTGAATGTGAAATATGCACACCAAACTTTCAGCCATAATGGAGGGGTGACGACAACCACTATGAATACGAAGTTATCCGTGCCAACGGTGCAACGCCCCAACACTGTCGCCGTCGGCACCATCGTGTGGCTGGGCAGCGAGGTTATGTTCTTCGCGGGTCTGTTCGCAATCTACTTCACTCTTCGGGCCATGAACCCTGAATTGTGGGCAGAGCAGACGGCAAAGCACAACTTCACCTTCGCCCTGATCAACACGTTGATCCTGGTGGCATCATCCTTCACCTGCCAGGCAGGTGTGTTTGCAGCCGAGCGCATGCAGCCTCGCGCCACCGGATCGAGCCCCTCAAAGTGGGGTGCCGTGGAGTGGTTCTACCTCACCTTCTTCCTGGGCGCCATCTTCGTCGCGGGGCAGGCGTGGGAGTACGCGACCTTTATCTCTGAGGGCATTACGTTGGGATCAGATCCCTACGGCTCTGCTTTCTACCTCACTACCGGTTTCCACGGTATTCACGTGTCTTTGGGTCTTATCGCCTTCTTGTTGGTCATTGGCCGCATTTACGCGGTGAAGAACTTCACCCACAAGGAAGAGACCACCGCTGTCGTCGTGTCGTACTACTGGCACTTCGTCGACATCGTGTGGATTGGGCTCTTCATCGTCATCTACATGGTCAAATAGGTCAGGAGAAACGACATCATGGCTCGCGCCAAGAAGAACGTCAGCAAGTCAGGTCGTCGGCACCCTCTCGCCACCGTCGCATTGGTGGCAGTCGGGCTCCTCGTGACAGGGGTTGCCTACACCGGGTTTAGCCAGACCACAGCAACCGCAGAAGTGGATCTCTCCTCACCCGCAACTATTGAAGCTGGCGAGAAGTTGTTCGCTGCCAACTGCGCAACATGCCACGGCATGGAAGCAGAAGGCACCGTCGACGGCCCGTCGCTCATCGGATCTGGTGCCGCTTCCGTGCATTTCCAGGTCGGCACCGGTCGTATGCCTCTTGCCTTCCAGGGCCCTCAGGGCATGGTTAAGCCCGTTCAGTTCACTGACGAGCAGACTTTGCAGATGGCAGCGTTCGTCGCGTCCTTGGCCCCAGGCCCCGGCCTTCCCGATTCCCAGTACCTGCAGGGCGATGGCGATGTGGCAAACGGTGCAACTCTGTTCCGTATTAACTGCGCAATGTGCCACAACGTGGCTGCCGCCGGTGGTGCGCTCACGGAGGGCAAGTTCGCACCCAGCCTGATCGGTGTGGGCGCAGATCACGTGTACGAGGCAATGGTGACCGGCCCGCAGAACATGCCGGTCTTCAGCGATGCCAACATCACACCGCAGGAAAAGGCTGACATCATCAGCTACCTGAAGTACATCGAGGAAAAGCCCGCTGTCGGCGGCCTCACCCTCGGATCTATCGGGCCGGTCGCAGAGGGCCTCTTCATCTGGATCATCGGACTCGGAATTATCGTCGCGTTCACCGTGTGGGTCACTGCGAAGTCGAACTAGAACGTTCGATCCAGCACAATCAAAACCCTCGTGAATAGTCAGGAACCAAGGAGCAACATGGCAGAGGCAGCGAAGTACAACGGTAGCGAAGGCGCCGTTGTCCCCGCCGAGGGCCACGGTGCGGTCGCACCAGCTGCAGGAACAGCAGTCATCGCGACCGACGCCGTCCAAAACCCGGGCCTTCCCCCGCACCGGAAGCGCGTCACCGACCTAGATCCAAAGGTTGAGAAGCGTGCGGAGCGCACGGTCTACACCCTTTTCTACGTCTCGATCGCCGGAAGCTTGGGCGCGGTTCTCGCGTACATGTTCTTCCCGATCGAGTCGGGAGATTTGTGGGACATTCGCCTGCACACGATGTTCGTGGGCGTTGGCATGACGTTGTCGCTGCTTGCCGTCGGCATCGGCGCGGTTCACTGGGGCAAAGCAATCATGGCGGATCACGAGTCCATTGATGAGCGCCACCCGGTACCGAGCGACTCGGCTACTCGTGCGGAGGCAGTGGAGGTCTTCACACTCGCCAATGAGGAGTCGGGATTCTCTCGTCGATCACTGGTGCGCAACAGCCTCATCGGCGCACTGATCGCGTTCCCGCTTCCGGGTATTACTTTGTTGCGCGGACTTGCGCCGCAGGACCAGGATCCGGTCACGCTCCTGAAGCACACAATGTGGGAAGAGGGCATTCGCCTCGCCCGTGACACAGGAGGCCACGGAGTCGGTGGCGCGATTCGCGCAGCCGATGTCACCATTGGTTCCGTATTTCACGTTGTGCCTGAGAACCTGAGTCAAGCGACGAACCTCCTTGATGAGAAAGCAAAGGCTGTGGTGTTGCTGATGCGTCTTGAGCCCGAAAAGCTCAAGGAGCGCGACGAGCGCAAGGGCTGGTCCTATGACGGCATTGTTGCGTACTCAAAGGTGTGCACCCACGTGGGCTGCCCGGTGGCGCTCTATGAGCAGCACACACACCATCTGCTTTGCCCCTGCCACCAGTCACAGTTCGACGTGACTGACGAGGCGAAGGTCATTTTTGGCCCGGCAAAGCGTCCCCTGCCGCAGCTGCCCATCACGGTGGATGACGAGGGATACCTGGTCGCGCAGAGCGACTTCCAAGAACCTGTCGGCCCGAGCTTCTGGGAGCGTCTCAAGTGAGCACCACAGTCACCCCACCACCGACCCAGAATCAGAGTGGATCCAGCCGCTTCACCTCTGCCGCGGCGAACTACATTGACGAGCGCACCAAGATCGGTGTTGCAGTCAAGGAGTTCGGACGCAAGGTCTTCCCGGACCACTGGTCGTTTCTGCTCGGTGAGGTCGCACTCTACAGCTTCGTCGTCATCCTGCTCTCGGGCACATTCCTGACGCTGTTCTTCCAGGCGTCAATGGCTGAGGTCTTCTACACAGGACCTTACGTGCCCATGAAGGGCGTCGAGATGTCGGTCGCTATGGCCTCGACACTTGATATCTCCTTCTCTGTTCGCGGTGGTCTCCTGATGCGTCATGTGCATCACTGGGCGGCTCTGCTGTTTGTCGCGTCCATCGGTCTGCATATGCTGCGTATCTTCTTCACTGGTGCGTTCCGCAAGCCGCGCGAGCTCAACTGGGTCATCGGTTTCGTACTGTTCGTTCTCGCAATGGCCGAGGGCTTCACCGGCTACTCGCTTCCCGATGATGTGCTTTCGGGCAACGGTCTGCGGATTATCGACGGAATCATCAAGGCCGTTCCCGTAGTGGGCACCTGGATGTCGTTCCTCTTCTTCGGTGGCGAGTTCCCCGGAACCGACATCGTTGGCAGACTGTACATGCTTCACATCATGCTGTTGCCCGCAATGGTGATTCTCTTCGTCGCACTTCACCTCGCGTTCGTCGTGATTCACAAGCACACGCAGTACCCCGGCCCCGGCAAGACGCAGCAGAACGTAGTCGGCTTCCCCGTGTTGCCCGTCTACGCCGCAAAGGCTGGCGGATTCTTCTTCATCGTCTTCGGTGTCATCATGTTGATCGCCTCCTTCGTTGGGATCAACCCGATCTGGAACTACGGTCCATACGACCCCTCCCCCGTCTCCGCGGGAACTCAGCCTGACTGGTACATCGGTTTCGCCGACGGCATGCTGCGACTGATCCCGCCGGGCTGGGAGACCGAATGGTTCGGGTACACCTGGTCCTGGAACATGCTAGTTCCCATCATTGTGATGGTCGGCTTCCTGATCGTGGTTGCAATCTATCCCTTCATTGAAGCTTGGGTCACGGGCGACAAGCGCGAACACCACATTCTCGATCGCCCACGTAACGCTCCCACCCGTACCGCGATCGGCGCGGCCGGAGTGACCTTCTACGCCGTCATGTGGGCGGGCGCGAGCTCGGACATCATGGCGACCCACTTCCAGTTGGCGATGGAAGGCGTGATCCACACACTGCAGGCACTCCTCTTCCTGGCACCGATCATTGCCTACCAGATCGCCAAGCGGACCTGTCTGGCGCTGCAGAAGAAGGATCGCTCGATCGCTCTGCACGGCTACGAGTCTGGCCGGATCGTGCGGATGCCTGGCGGCGAGTTCATTGAGGTTCACAAGCCGGTCACCGACTACGAACGCTGGGAGCTTGTGAGCTACCACGATTACGAGCCGATGATGTTGCGTCCAAACGACGACGGACGCATCCCGTTTGGCAAGCGTCTGCGTGCCGGCATGAGCCGCTGGTTCTTCGAGAACCGCATCGTGCCTCCCACGCAGAAGGAACTAGATCAGGGCCACCACGAAGGCCACTAGGCCCGAGCAATAGAGAACCCCGGCGAGTATCAATCTCGCCGGGGTTCTCTGCATCCTTGCAGTGCGATTTATCCGAAAGACTGCTCTGCCACTTCCATCAGGTAGTGAGCTCCACCGAGGAGCGACTCTGCGAACTGGTCCGGGCCCAGGAGCTGTTGTGTGAGGGTAACCAAAGAACGCGATGCGTGACCGATTTCAGGATCGGACATGGAGGCGAGAGCCTGCAGGAGAAAGCTTCCGCAGATCTCGGCACCAGGGAGATCTGCTCTGTGAGAAACGGATTTGCTGTGCAAAGCAGTCACAGTTGACTGCACCCGAACACCTGACGCAGGGCACAAGTCCGAGCCCTCTGCACTCATGAACTGTACGGATTCTCGGACGCGCTCAGCGGCGGCGACATAGAGCTCACGCTTGCTCTGGAAGCTCGCGTACACATGCGGCTGCGGCACGCCGGCACGTGTACCAATCGTGGCGGTTGAACTACCCCGGTAGCCGTGAATCGCAAAGTCAATCGTCGCCGCGGCAATAAGCCGTTCACGGTTCTCCCCCGGGCGACGCCTCGTGCGTCGTACAGCGGGCATCGGGAATTCCTCCGGCGCTGGGGCTGCGGGGTGTGAATCCAATGGCGGCCTGGTTAGCCGAGATCGAGAAGCTTGCGATAGTGCTGGCCCATCGCTTCGAACCCGCGGTGGTTGTAGAACGAGCCGATTCGCGCCGTCGAGGCCGAGAGTTGACGGACCCCTCTCCCCATGCAGTAGTGCTCGTTCGCCTCCATGAGCCGGTCTCCCGTGCCGTGACCTCGGGCAGACTCATCCACCACGATCTCCTGCAGGTGGGCGGTCAGGCCGGGTGCGTGCAGAAGGCGAGAGACGGTCATCAAGGAGTAGCCAACAACCCGTTCGTCCTCCTCTGCGACAAACAGTACGTTGGTCTCCTGATCGCGCTGCCGCAGCACATTATCAAGGGCTACGCTGAACTCGTCGCGGCCAATAGCCTCGCGACCTGTCTGGTACTGACGCGCAAGGCCGAAGAGCGCTGATGCGTCTTCGGCCTTGCCCCGTCGAATTGAAATGCTCACCACCCCAGCCTACCGGGTGTGGAGCTGACTAACCTCTACCGAGCGAAGTATCCGCGGTAGTACTCGTAGACCCACCCGACCACGCCCACAAGCACGAGCGGCAAGCCCAAGAACGTCAACCAGAAGTTGAACCCAATGCACAAACCGAGAACAACCACGGCGATAGCGAATGCGAGGAACATCGGCCACCAGCTCCAGGGGCTGAATTCGCCCATCTCAGGGTCGCCGTCATCGATGTCGCTGTCTAGCTGATCCTCGACGAGCACGCCTCCCTGCTTCTTCTGAACGAGGGCTAGATATGCGGCGATGAAGCCGGTGAGAGCACCCGAAAGCAGAATCGCGAGAGAACCCGCCCACTCCAGACGACCGTGCTCAATCAGGTTCCATACCGTGTACACGGATGCAACGATGACGAAGTACGCCGTCAGGATGCTGAATACTACGACATTTGACTTCATGGTTTCAAATACCTTTCAGCGTTACTTCTGCGGGGCGAGCTTGTGCTGCTCGCTCTCCTGGCCTGGCTGAGTGACACCGGTGACCTCGGGGTGGTTGAGGTCGAACGCGGGCGACTCCGAGCGAATCCGAGGGATCGAGGTGAAGTTGTGACGCGGAGGCGGGCAGGACGTGGCCCACTCGAGCGAGCGGCCGAAGCCCCACGGATCGTTGACGGTGACCTTCGGCGCTCGACGCGCGGTCAGGTACACATTGAGCAGGAACGGGATCATCGATACACCCAGAATCATCGCTCCCACGGTGGAGAGCTGGTTCATCCAAGTCACGCCATCTTCTGGAAGGTAGGTGTAGTACCGCCGAGGCATGGCCATGACACCCAGCCAGTGCTGCACCAGGAAGGTCATGTGGAAGCCGATGAAGAGAATCCAGAAATGGATCTTGCCCAGTCGCTCGTCGAGCATCTTGCCGGTCCACTTGGGCCACCAGAAGTAGAAGCCAGCGAACATCGCGAAGACGACGGTACCGAAAATCACGTAGTGGAAGTGCGCCACCACGAAATAGGTGTCGGAAATATGGAAGTCGAGAGCCGGGGATGCCAGGATCACACCGGTCAGGCCGCCGAAAACGAACGACACGAGGAATCCCAGCGACCACAGCATGGGGGTTTCAAAAGTGATCGAGCCTCGCCACATGGTGCCGAGCCAGTTGAAAATCTTCACACCCGTTGGAACCGCAATCAACATGGTCATGAGTGCGAAGAACGGCAGCAGGACAGAGCCGGTGACGTACATGTGGTGCGCCCAAACGGTCATGGACAGAGCGGCAATTGCAATCGTGGCATAGACGAGAGTCTTGTACCCGAAGATGGGTTTCCGGCTAAACACCGGGAAAATCTCAGAAACGATACCGAAGAACGGGAGCGCGATGATGTAGACCTCGGGGTGACCGAAGAACCAGAACAGGTGCTGCCACAGAATGGCCCCGCCCTCACCGTTGAAGATGTGCGCCCCAAATATGCGGTCCGCTGCGAGTGCGAAGAATGCCGCAGCAAGAACCGGGAACACGAGGATGACCAAGATCGAGGTAATCATGGTGTTCCAGGTAAAGATCGACATACGCCACATGGTCATTCCGGGAGCACGCATGGTGACGATCGTGGTGATGAAGTTCACGCCACCCATGATCGTGCCGAAACCACCGATACCGAGTCCCAGGATCCACAGGTTTCCACCCACACCCGGCGAGAACGTCACGTCAGAGAGCGGAGCGTATGCGAACCAGCCAAAGGATGCCGCACCCTGCGGGGTGAGGAAACCACCCACCGCCATGAGGGAGCCGAAGGTGTAGAGCCAAAACGCGAAGGCGTTGAGACGCGGGAACGCGACGTCTGGAGCGCCAATCTGGAGCGGCATCAAGACGTTCGCAAAGCCGGCAAAGAGCGGCGTCGCGAACATCAGAAGCATGATGGTTCCGTGCATGGTGAAGAGCTGGTTGTACTGCTCTTTTGTGGCGACGACCTCGAGACCGGGCGCGAACAACTGCGCACGGATGATCAGCGCCATCAACCCGCCGACGAGGAACCAAACGAACGAGCTGATCAGGTACATGTACCCGACAACTTTGTGGTCCGTGGAGGTGATCCACGAAACGATAACGTTGCCCTTCTTCATTTTCGCCTATTCCTCGCTACTCGTTCTCGGCCTTGGCTTCATCACCGAAGAAGAACTCCTGGTTCGGGTTGAATTCTGTGCCAACCTGACCCTCGTTACCCTGCTCCCGCAGCGATGCCACATACGCGTCGTATTCGGCCTGCTCGACAACCTTTACCTCGAACAACATCATCGAATGGTATTCGCCGCAGAGTTCTGCGCACTTGCCCATGAATGTGCCGGTCTTAGTTGGGGTGAAAGTGATGTAATTTGTCTGCCCCGGAATCATGTCCTTCTTCTGAAGGAACTCCACAATCCAGAAGGAGTGGATGACATCTCGGGTCTCGAGACGAACCTCGGTCGACTGGTTGACGGGCAAGTAGAGCACCGGCATGGTCTCAGGGATCGCGGAGCCGCTGTCGTCGGTCTGCACCTGAACACCCTGGAAGAACACGTCGTCGGTGACGTAGTTGAAATCCCACGCCCAGCGCTTGCCAATGACCTCTACGACGTTGTCGGGGTTCTCATCACGTGCCTCGATCTTCGACTGCTCCTGCGCAGTAAACGCGAAGAATCCGAGTACCAAGATCACGGGCACCACAGTGAACAGCGTCTCGATCGGCATGTTGTACCGAAGCTGTACTGGCAGACCGGTCTGACCCTTGCGCCGACGATACGCAATAGTGGCCCAGATGATCAGCGCCCACGTGAGTACGCCCACTGCAAGCAGCACGATCCACGCGTTCACCCAGAGGCTCGTGATGCCGGGCGTGTGGTTGGTCGCGTCGGTGGACCCCTCAGGCAAGAACCCGCGCAACTGTGCCGGAGTACATCCGGCCAGTGCGAGTGCAGCGGTCACTGCGACCGGGGCCGCTACCCATTTCATTCGACGATTGGAACGCACCGCATACCTTTCGAAACTTTGTTGTTATGACCCGCCTGGCGGGCCCAACTATTGACTCCTTGCAAGCTTAGCGCGAACCTTGAGGTTTACTGAACACACGCCGCGGCTTGGTCGCGATTTAGACGAAAAAGGCCACCGTGATGCCGATGTGCGGCATCACGGTGGCTCACTTTCCCCGCTAGGTCGATCTAGCTGAAGCTATCTCCGCACGCACAACTGCCCTGAGCGTTCGGGTTGTCGATCGTGAAGCCCTGCTTCTGAATGGTGTCTTCGAAATCGATGGTGGCCCCACTCAAGTAGGGCACGCTCATCTGGTCAACGACGACCGAGACCCCGCCAAAATCGACGACAGCGTCGTTCTCGAGCACCCGCTCATCAAAAAACAACTGGTAAATAAGGCCTGAGCAACCCCCCGGTTGCACGGCGATCCGGAGGCGAAGGTCGTCACGACCTTCCTGGGCAAGCAGGCTGCCGACCTTCTCTTTTGCTGTGTCGGTGAGACCCACCTGGTGGGCCGGTGCAGTGTCGGTCGCAGTTGCGCTCATGACGTCTCCTCGGTTGCTCTTGGGCCCAGTCTACGCGCCCTCTCATACGTCAACGCTGTGTCCGGGTAGTCTTATTCCCTGTGTGGATCGGTGCCTCCGGCACATTAGGCAACGCAGGGCAACGAGAGGAATGGCGTGGCGAAGGAAGACACCTCGGCAGCGAGCAGCGACGAGCAAGCGGAAGCGCAACTCGGCAAGGGTAGGCCAACCCCCTCACGCAAAGAGGCACAAGCAGCAAGGGCGCAGCCACTCGTGGGGGGTCGAGACAAGACCGCTATGAAGGCGCAGAAGCAGAAGCAAATGGAGGCCCGCGAACGAGCGCGGCAAGGCATGATGCAGGGCGATGAACGATACCTGTCGATTCGCGACAAGGGCCCGCAGCGCAGATTCGTGCGTGACTATGTTGACGCTCGATTCAGCGTCGGCGAGTTCCTCATCCCACTGATGCTGGTTGTGCTCGTGATGACGTTTCTGCCGGGGATCTTCCAGGTCATCAGCTTGGCGGTTATCTGGGGCTACGTGCTGATCGCCGTACTCGATGCAGTTTTCTTAGGCCTCCTCCTGAACCGCAAGCTTGAAGCGAAGTTCGGTGTTGGAAACGTGCAGAAGGGCTTCCGCTGGTACGCGGCGATGCGTGCCTTCCAGTTCCGCCCACTGCGCATTCCCAAGCCGCAGGTGAAGCGCGGGGACTACCCAAAATAGAGTCATTCAGCCGCGGCTGGCGATTCAGGGAGAGACTTCCTGTCGCCAGCCGACGGCCGCAAGGCCATGGTTGATCTCTCGGGCCCAGAGTGGCCCCTCGTAGATGAACGCCGTGTAGCCCTGAACCAGGGTTGCTCCAGCGTCAAGTCGCGCCAATACGTCTCCCGCGGTCGTCACTCCCCCGACTGAAATCACACAGAATTCGGGGGGTACCACCTCGCGAATGCGGGTCAGTACCTCCAGCGATCGCGCGGCCAAGGGGTGGCCAGAGAGCCCCCCGGCACCGATCGCCTCGACCTCGTGAGCCGGAGCGTGAAGCCCCGAGCGAGACACGGTCGTATTGGTCGCAATGATCCCGTCAAGATCAAGCTTGACCGCGAGCCTCGCAATCCCTTCGAGTTGTTCGTCGTCCATGTCTGGCGCGATCTTCACCAGGAGCGGCGTATCACCGGCGGCCTGCTTCACGTTAGCGAGAAGCGGCTCGAGAGCCGAAAGCTCCTGCAAACCACGCAGCCCCGGGGTGTTCGGTGAGCTGACATTGACCGCCAGATAGTCGGCAATGGGAGCCAGCCGCTGGGCGCTCCAGACGTAGTCGGCGGTGGCGTCTTCCACCTCGGTGATGCGACTCTTGCCGATGTTCACCCCGATGACCGGACGGTGGGAGCTGAGCCGCGCACGTTCTATCCGGGGCACCGCGGCCGCGGATCCACCGTTATTGAAGCCCATCCGGTTGATCAAAGCTCGATCGTCAATCAGGCGAAACGAGCGGGGCTTCGGGTTGCCCGGTTGCGCGTGTCGCGTGAGCGTGCCCACCTCCACGTGACCGAATCCGAGCGCGCCGAGGCCCAGGATCGCGGTCGCATTCTTATCGAAACCAGCCGCGAGACCGAAGGGGCTCGGAAACTCCAACCCGAGCGCACGCACCCGAAGCGAGGGCTCCGGCGCGCACGCGCGGCGGAGCACGGCACCTGCGTACGGTGCCGCCTGAATCGCGCGGAAGGCGAGGTTGTGCGCAGTCTCGGGATCGAGGTGACGCAGCACGGAATTGAAGAGGGTGGGGTACATGCGCATGTCTGGGCTAGTCCTTCTCGTCGGCCGCGGCTTCGTCGGCACCCGTCTTCGTGTGCGACTGGTCTCGCAGCTCTGCGATGGCTGCGTCGAAGTCCTCAAGCGATTCGAACGCCTGGTAGACGCTCGCAAATCTGAGAAACGCGACCTCGTCGAGCACTCGGAGGTGCGGGAGAACCGCGAGGCCGATGTCGTTTGCGTCGAGCTGCGCCTGTCCGGTCTGCCGCAGGGACTCCTCAACTTGCTGAGCGAGCATGGCCAGATCGCTCTCAGTGACCGGCCTGCCCTGGCAGGCCTTGCGCACCCCACTCACCACTTTTTCGCGGCTGAAGGGCTCGACTACGCCCGACCGCTTGATCACCGTGAGGCTCGCGGTCTCTGTGGTCGAGAAGCGGCGCCCGCATTCCGGGCATTGCCGACGACGGCGGATCGACAGTCCATCGTCGCTCGTACGCGAATCGATGACCCGACTGTCCGGGTGCCTGCAGAATGGACAGTGCATTACTCGCTACCCACTTGTCTCTCGGCCACGCTCTCGAACCGTGCGGAGACGGCTTCGCCGTGCGCCGGCAGCCCCTCGGTCTGTGCAAGCGCCAGCAGCGGCGCGTGCACCGAAGAGAGTGCAGACCGATCGTAGCTGATGATCTGCTGGGGCCTCAAAAAGGTGTGCGCCCCGAGACCCGCCGCGAAACGGGCCGTGCCCCCCGTGGGCAACACGTGATTAGATCCGGCGAGGTAGTCACCGAGGCTCACCGGGGTGAAGCCACCCATGAAGACCGCACCCGCGTCGTCGATGTGGGCGAGCACGCCCTCGTCGTCGCGCGTCTGAATCTCGAGGTGCTCGGGCCCGTAGGCGTTACTCACCCGCGCGGCGACGGTGAGGTCGTCGACCAAGATGATGGCCGATTGCGGCCCGGAGAGAGCCTCACGTACACGTTCGGCATGGCACGTGTGAGGCGCGCGGGCGATGATCTCGGCGCGGACGCGCTCCGCGAGATCTGGTGAATCGGTCACCAGAACGGAGGCTGCGGACTCGTCGTGCTCAGCCTGGCTGATGAGGTCAGCGGCGACAAACGCCGAATTTGCGGTGTCGTCGGCGATCACGAGGATCTCGGTGGTGCCGGCCTCGGAATCAATACCAACGAGCCCCGCGACGGCGCGCTTTGCCGCTGCCACAAAGACGTTGCCGGGTCCGGTCACCACGTCGACCGGGTCGAGGCCAAGGCTCGGCACCCCGTGCGCAAACGCAGCAATTGCTCCGGCCCCGCCGATGGCGTAGACCTCGCTCACCCCGGCGAGCGCGGCGGCCCACAGCACAGCCTCGTGCGGCGCTCCCCCATTGTTAGGCTGCGCGGGAGAGGCGAGCGCGAGGCTTTCCACGCCCGCGGCTTGCGCGGCGATGGCGTTCATGAGCACCGACGACGGGTACGCGGCCTTCCCTCCTGGCGCATACAGACCCACTCGAGTGACCGGTTGCCAGCGCTGCCGAATCGTGGCTCCATCGGCAAGCCGGGTCACCTGTTCAAGGGGAACCTGGGCCGCCGACGCGCGCCGCAGGCGAGTGATCAAGAGCTCAAGGGCCGCACGCACCTCGGGCGGGCAAGTCTCGAGGGAACTCGCGACCCGTTGCTCGGGCACCCGGAGCCCGTGACCCTCGACTCGATCAAAATCACGCGCCTGCTCGCGCAGTGCTTCCTCGCCGCGATCGCGAACGGCATCGACCAGGGGCCGCACGCGATGAACGGCAGCTGTCGTATCAACCGCGGCACGGGGAACCAAACGTAGAAGTTCGGCCCGGGATAGTTCTTGCCCACGCAGATCAATCGTTCGCATCATAGGGCCTCAGTCTACCGCTCGCGATGCGGTGCCCAGACCGAGCATCCCCATCCACACGAGCTCGCGCACCCCCGCGACGAGTGCCTCCGCAGCAGCCCCAGCGTCGACCTCCAGCAGGGTGGCCAGCGCGTCTGCGATTTGCCCCAGGGACAACTCGCCATCACACGCCCCGACTGCGGCCGCAAGCAGCGGATCGGCGGTCACCCGGCGGGATATGCCTGCTGAAGCCTCCAAAGCGATCGCGTAGGGAGCCTCCTCGCCCGGCACATGCTGACGGTGTTCAACGACGCCGGGAGAGCGTACCCACCGCTCGGCAAGCACTTCGGCATCACTGAGGTGAACGGCGGTCAAGGCCATATCGAACGTCGCGGCGAGGTGTTCGCCCGCAGCCTCGGAGAAAGTGCCCGCCGCTCGTTCGACGTGCACGAGCGGGGCTGCAGGAGACGGCACAGAGGAATCGTCGCCGGCCGAAATCCTCCTCAACCTGATCGAACCGAGTCCGAGCGCAACCACTCGTCGCTCCGAGAAGTCGTCGAGCCACGACGTCATCATTCGTTCGAACTCCGGGTCGCCCGGCCTGGCTCCGCCGTCTCTGGACCACGTTTCTGCGTAGCGCACGGGAGAGATCCGGTCGCGCTCAATCACCCAGCCAGCGATGCGCGAGCCAGATCCCAGTGCACGATCGGCCTCGGAGATCCACTCGGTCACCCGATTCAGGCCATCCTGACCCCAGGGGCTCTCCCAGTTCGCGAGGCACAGGAGCGTGCCCCCGTGACACAGATGCTCGGGAGCCCGACGCACAACCCGTTCCGCAAGTTCGTCGCCGACGAGCCCGGCATCTCGATACTCGTAGCGCTGCGCATCCGACTTGCGCGGGGTCACGACAAATGGTGGATTCGAAAGAATGAGATCGAATTCTTCACCCGCGACCGGTGCGAACAAATCACCCTGCCGAAACTCGATGCCCGTCACACCGTTGAGCCGCGCATTGGCGCACGCAAACCTGAGTGCCCGCGCCGAGATATCTGTCGCCACTACCGGGCCGCGAAGCGCGAGATGCAGCGCGACAACACCGCACCCCGTGCCTATTTCGAGGGATCTGCGGACATCTGCGGGGGGTGCCTGTGCAATGAGGGTGCGCGTCGCGCCCCCCACACCCATGACGTGATCGGGTTGAGCGGGGCCGAGACGGAGCGCATCGTCAAGGTCTGAGAGGATCCACCAATGACCTGGAACGGGGACGCGCGGATCAGCAATCTCGACAGGGTTGAGCGAAATCGCCGCACACAGGCCCCCCGGAGCAAACTTCACCAGGCCCAGCGTGTGGGCGCCGGTGATCCCGAGACGCGGAAGCGCTGTTGCGAGCGAGTCCTCCTCGACGATGTCGCCGAGGAGGAAGAGGCGGGTCAGTGTGGCAAGTGGATCCGCGCTGCGTGCGGCCAATGATCTCCGTGCGGGGGCGAACACCCCCCGCACGCGGGCAGCATCCGATTCCTCACCAATGAGGTCTCTAATTGCACTGAGTCTGTACCCTGCAGCAGTGAGATCTTCCCGGAGCCGGTCAATGCATTCTGAATCCACTCACCCAGCGTACTGAGTGCGCGACGGTTGACCGCTGACGATGCGGCACCGGTGAGTCGTGACCGGAGGTTGCGGCCTCTAGGCGAAGGCGTGGTCGGTCGCCAAAAGCGGGGACGGGAGCACCGTCGAGCCCATGAGGTACGCATCGACCGCCGCAGCAGCCGCTCGCCCCTCGGCGATCGCCCACACGATGAGCGACTGCCCTCGTCCCGCGTCCCCCGCGACGAACACCCCAGGAAGCTCGGTGGAATAGTCCCGTTCGCGAGCAAACGCCCCGCGGGCGGAACGCCCGAGTGGGAACCCAGCATCGTCAATGTGCTCAGGGCCGCTGAACCCCATGGCGATCAGCACGAGGTCGGCCTCCAGCACGCGCTCGGTGCCAGGAATCGGCTCGCGGCCGCGCTCGGTGATACCCGTCTCGGCGACACGGAGTCCGTGCACGTTGCCCCGTGCGTCTCCGAGGAATTCCACCGTCGATGCCAAGTACCGACGCTCTCCACCCTCCTCGTGTGAGCTCGTCACCTCAAACAGGGTCGGGTGCACTGGCCATGGCTGCGACTCCGTGCGCGTCTGGCTGGGCTTCCGTCCGATCGCCAGATTCGTCACGGACGCGGCCCCCTGGCGGTTTGCGGTTCCCACGCAGTCGGCCCCAGTATCTCCCCCACCGATCACGATCACGTGTTTACCCGCAGCGTCAAAGGGCGTCTCGGCGAGGCTTCCGGCGACGACGCGGTTCGATGCAGAGAGGTAGGGCATCGCGGGCATCACACCCACCAGGTCGCGGCCCGGAATATCGAGCTCCCGAGGAACGGTTGATCCTGTTGCGACAACAACAGCGTCGTAACGCCGTCGGAGCTCGCCCCAGCTTAAATCGCGACCCACTTCGATGCCGGTGCGGAAGCGCGTACCTTCAGCTTTGAGCTGCGCGATGCGCCGCTCAACCAGCGTCTTCTCGAGCTTAAAGTCGGGAATGCCGAAACGTAGCAAGCCGCCGGGCTGCTCGTCGCGTTCGTACACCGCGACCGTGTGACCCGCACGGGTGAGCTGCTGCGCGGCCGCGAGCCCCGCGGGCCCGGATCCGACAACTGCGACGGTCTTGCCGGTGAGGCGTTCGGGGGGTACCGGGAGCACCCAGCCATTCGCAAAACCCTGATCGATGATGCTGTTTTCGACCTGTTTGATGGTCACCGCCGGCTGATTGATGCCCAGCACACAGGACGACTCACAGGGGGCCGGGCATGCGCGACCGGTGAACTCCGGGAAATTATTGGTGGCGTGCAGGCGTTCAAGCGCCTCCTGCTCGCGACCGCGCCACACCAGGTCGTTCCATTCCGGGATTAGGTTGCCGAGCGGGCACCCCTGATGACAGAAGGCCACCCCGCAGTCCATGCAGCGCGAGGCCTGCCTCGCCACGAGGGTCGGATCGGCGGGATCCACCACCTCCCGCCAATCCTGCAAGCGCAGCGCGACGGGACGCTTGGGTGCCAGTTCGCGCTCACGAACCTTCAGAAAACCACGCGGATCAGCCACGGGTTGCCTCCAGAATCTGCGACCAAGCCCGGTCGCCGTCGGGGTCAATACCTTCGTCGCGTGCACGCTCGCGGATCTCGAGCACTCGGGCATAGTCGCGCGGAATCAACCGGGTGAAACGAGCGAACGTTGACTGTGGATCGCGCGCGAGTTGCTGCAGAAGATCTGCGGCGAGCTCGGATCCCGTTTGTTCCACGTGGCGCTGCAGGAGCGCAGAGACAGAGGCGCGCAGATCATTGCCAGCGGAACCGTCGAGCTCAGAGAACGGCTGGAGCAGGAGCGATCCAGAAGCCAACTCCGCTGAGTTGACGTGGAGCGGATCAAGGTCAAGTAGCACGGCTTCACCGCCAGACATCCCTGCTCCGATATTGCGCCCGGTCGGACCAAGGATCAGCGCAAAGCCTCCGGTGAAATACTCAAGCGCGTGGTCTCCAGTACCCTCCACAACCGCGGTCGCACCTGAGCCGCGCACGAGAAAGCGCTCACCGACTACGCCCGCGATCCACAGTGAACCACTGGTCGCGCCATACCCGATTACGTTTCCGGCGATCACGTTGCCAGCGGCGGGGTGACCCGCGTCGGCGTGCGGGCGGACCGTGATCTCGCCTCCCGAGAGTCCCTTGCCCACGTAGTCGTTCGCATCGCCGATCAGGCGGAGCGTGATGCCAGGCGGGAGGAATGCCCCGAGAGACTGTCCGGCGGAGCCCGTGAGCATGACATCGATCGTGCCAGGCGCGAGCCCCGCCGAGCCGAATCGCTTCGTCACCTCGTGCCCGAGCATTGTTCCGACCGCGCGGTCGACATTCCGGATGGGAAGGTCGATCACAACGGAATCGCGTCGATCCAGTGCAGCCTGCGACGCGGCGATAAGTCGGTGGTCGAAGTGCTCTTCGAGCCCGTGATCTTGCTCGCGTGCATGCCTGCGCGGTTGATCGGCTGCCATCTTGGGGCCGCTCAGGATCGGCGAAAGGTCAAGACCCTCTGCCTTCCAGTGTCGCAGCGCCTCGTCGATATCGAGAGATGCGGTATCTCCCACCGCCTCCTCGAGGTTGCGGTAGCCGAGCTCGGCAAGGAGCTCTCGCACTTCCTCGGCGATGAAGCGGAAGAAGTTCACGACGTGCTCGGCCTGTCCGGTAAATCGGGCACGCAACTCGGGATTCTGTGTCGCGACACCCACCGGGCAGGTGTCGAGATGACAGACGCGCATCATGATGCACCCGGAAACCACGAGCGGAGCGGTCGCGAAGCCGAACTCCTCGGCACCGAGCAGGGCTGCGATCACGACATCGCGGCCGGTCTTCAACTGCCCGTCGACCTGCAGGACGACGCGATCGCGCAGCCCATTCAGCATGAGCGTCTGCTGCGCCTCCGCGATCCCCAGCTCCCACGGCGATCCTGCGTGCTTGAGCGAGTTCATCGGGCTCGCACCCGTGCCGCCGTCGTGACCCGAGATGAGCACAACATCGCTGAGTGCCTTTGCGACCCCGGCTGCAACTGGGCCGATGCCACTCTGGCTCACGAGCTTGGTGCTGATGCGGGCGCGAGGATTTGCGCGCTTCAGGTCGAAAATGAGCTGCTTGAGATCCTCGATCGAGTAGATGTCGTGGTGCGGGGGCGGCGAGATAAGACCAACACCCGGGGTCGCGTGGCGCGTGCTCGCGATCCACGGGTACATCTTTTGGGGTGGAAGCTGACCGCCCTCCCCCGGCTTCGCTCCCTGTGCCAACTTGATCTGGATCTCGTCGGCGTTCGTGAGGTACATGCTCGTCACGCCAAAGCGGCCCGACGCAACCTGCTTAATCGAGCTGCGGCGCTCGGGGTCGAGCAGCCGCTCCTCGTCTTCACCGCCCTCGCCGGTGTTCGACTTACCGCCGATGCGGTTCATCGCGATCGCGAGAACCTGGTGCGCCTCCTGCGAGATGGAGCCGTAGCTCATGGCCCCGGTCGCGAATCGCCGCATGATCGATTCGATGGGTTCGACCTCATCGAGCGGAACCGCGGGTCGCTGCGGCGAGAACTTGAACAGACCGCGCAGCGTCATCAGCCGCTCCTGCTGCTCGTTGACCCGCGAGGTGTACTCGGTAAAGATGTCGCGGCGTGCCGTGCGCGTCGCGTGCTGCAGTTTGTAGATCGTTTCGGGGTCAAAGAGGTGCGGTTCCTCGCCGCGACGCCAGCGATACTCGCCACCGGTCTCGAGTCGGCGGTGTGCGAGCGCGGCAGGGTCATCGGGATAGGCGCGACGATGGCGGGCCGCGACCTCTGCGGCGATGACATCGAGCCCGACTCCGCCGAGCTTCGAAGCCGTTCCGGTGAAGTAGCGATCCACAACGTCTTTCGCGAGCCCGATGGCCTCAAACGTCTGCGCACCGCAGTAGGAGGCGACGGTCGAAATGCCCATCTTGCTCATCACCTTCAGCATGCCCTTACCGAGCGCCTTGATGAGGTGAGCCACCGCCTCAGTGGGTTCGATGCCCTCGAGCTCGCCGGAGCGCACCAAACCCTCGACGGTTTCCATCGCCAAGTACGGGTTAACCGCGGCCGCACCGTATCCAATCAGCGCGGCGACGTGATGCACCTCACGTACATCTCCGGCCTCTGCGATGAGTGCCACACGCATCCGTTTGCCCTCGCGAATGAGATGGTGGTGCACCGCCGAGACCGCCAACAGGGACGGCACGGGCGCCTGATCCTTGTTACTGTCGCGGTCACTCAAGATGAGGAACTCGGCACCAGCGTCAATCGCGGCGCTTGCCTCACGGCACATCGCCTCCAGACGTAACGCAAGTGCCGGGGCACCGCCATCAACCGGGTACAGGCCGCGCACGGTCACGGTGCGCTCGCGCTCAGGATCGTCACCGAAGTGCATGATGCGCGCGAGCGCGTCATTGTCGATGACGGGGAAGTTCAGAATCACCTGTCTGGCGTGCTCGGCTGACTGCGTGAGTAGGTTGGCCTGTGGCCCGATCCCGGTCCACAGGCTCGTCACGAGTTCTTCACGAAGCGCGTCGAGCGGCGGGTTTGTGACCTGCGCGAACTGTTGCACGAAGTAGTCGAAGACCAGTCGTGGTCGCTCCGAAAGCACGGCGATCGGCGTGTCGGTACCCATGGCCGCAATCGGCTCCGCGCCCTCGCGTGCCATCGGCGTGAGCAGCAGGCGAAGCTCCTCCTCCGTGTACCCAAACGTGCGCTGGCGGCGCACGATCGAGGCCGGTGGGTGCACGAGGTGCTCCCGCTCGGGCAGATCGCTCAGGTGGATCCGGCCCTCGTTCAGCCACTGACCCCAGGGGGCCGCGGCCGCGAGTGCGCTCTTCACCTCGTGATCCTCGCGGATCGTGCCCGTGGCAAGATCTACCGCGAGCATGCGGCCTGGTTGCAGGCGCCCGCGACGCACCACCTGGTCGGGCGTAAACTCAAGCACACCGGTCTCGCTGGCGATCACCAGAAGCCCGCTCTTGGTGACCTGGAAACGACCGGGCCGGAGCCCGTTGCGATCGAGCAGAGCTACCAGCTCGGTGCCATCGGTGGCGATCATTGCTGCGGGGCCGTCCCACGGCTCCATCACCAGTGAGTGATACTCAAGAAAGTCCCGCAGTTCGGGTGTGAGGCCATCCTCGGATTCCCAGGCCTCCGGAACCATCATCGCGAGGGCGTGCGGGAGGCTTCGGCCGGCCATGACGAGCAACTCGAGCACCTCGTCGAAGCTCGCGGAGTCGCTTCCGCCTTCGGAGCAGATCGGCCGGAGAGGGCGAAGGTCGCCGAGAACGTCGCTTTCGAGTTGATCCTCGCGTGCACGCATCCAGTTGCGGTTGCCTCGTACCGTGTTGATTTCACCGTTGTGCGCGACGAGTCGCAGCGGCTGCGCAAGGTGCCAGGATGGGAACGTGTTGGTCGAGTACCGAGAGTGCACGATGGCGAACCTGGCGGCGAAATCGCTTGCAGAGAGTTCTGGGTAGAAGCCGGGGAGCTGCAGTGTGGTGACCATGCCCTTGTAGACGATGGTGCGCGCAGACAGCGAGGGCAGGTACACGCCGGTTTCGCGCTCGATGCGCTTGCGGGTGCGGAACGCGCGTCGTTCGATCTGGAGTTCGTCGGCGGCCTGCCCGTCGCTAGCGACGAGGAAGGGCTGTTCGATGACCGGGGCGACATCTCTGGCCGACTCGCCCAACACCTCCGGTCGCACCGCAACTGGGCGCCAGGCCACAATCGCCAAGCCCTCCTCAGCGGCGATGGCTCCGATTCGGTAGCGCACAGCTCGCCGTTCTGCGGATTCCTGCGGGAGAAACGCTAGGCCGGTCGCGTATTGCCCAGCCTGCGGAAGGACAATCTCAGGCGCGCCCTCTGCGAGCACGCGACGGAAGAAGGCATCGGGCATAGCGCACAGAATCCCGGCACCATCGCCGGTACCTGCGTCTGATCCCACCGCGCCACGGTGCTCGAGGTTCTCGAGGGCGGTAAGTGCCAGTTCGATGATCTCATGGCTGGCTTCGCCGCTGAGCGACACCACCGACGCGAGTCCGCAGGCGTCCTTCTCCTCTGCTGGATCGTATAGCCCCTCTGCCGCGGGGAAGGACCCACGTGTGGGTCGTACTCCGGCTGTGGGGCATGGGGTCGCTTGCGTCACGCTCATCGACGTCCTCTCGATCAGTGGGACGTCGGCGGCCCGGTCGGTCTCACCTCGTGCGAAAAGGTATCGCCGTGACCCCATTGTCACGACGAAGCACGGTGGCTCGGAGTTTCGAGATTAACACTGGTTTCTTCGGCAGAACGAATTGAACCCCACTTTTAATTCACGGGTTTCCCATCATTGCCGAACCAGCCGAAGAATCTTCGGCCGTTGCAGAGCTACGCCGCACAGGCGAAGCGCCCGAAACGTGGCTGTAACACGCGCGATTACGAATTGAAACCCGAGGTATCGCCCACCAACCGGGTGTGATCCTCGGGAATGGGCTCGACCGCGGCCCGGGCTATCTCGGCAGCGAACTCGGAAACGTTGTAGAGCTTGCCCGCCGATTCTCGGCGCTGCTCGATCGCACCCGGATTCGCACGCTCGAGTAGCGTCGCGGTGACCGTTCCCTCGATCATGTCGCCCGACACTACGACGAACTCAATCCCTCGTTTGGCCAGTTCCGGGATCCGCTCCCGCAGAGCATCCTCGCCAGCCCGCTTTGAGAGGGCGACGGGCTCGTACTCGGGCATCGTCGGTGTGGTCCGGATGAAGTGCGCCTGGTGGCTCGTGACAAACACCACGCGCGATCCGGGTGCGAGTAGCGGAAGCGCCGCGTCGAGCACGGCCAGCTGAGCATCACGGTTGAGCTGCAACGCGTAGTCCTCAGCCATGCCGCTTTCCATCCCGCCGGAGGCGTTCAGAACCAGGATATCGAGACCGCCAAATTCCTCTTCGACGGCCCCCATCATGGCGGAAAGCGAGGCTTGATCGGTCAGGTCTGCACCCTGCACCAACACTCGCACGCCGAGTTCGCGCAGTTGTGCACCCAGCTTCTCTGCCCGCGGGGCCTTGTTTCGAAAGTTCACCACAACATCGGCCCCGGCCTCGGCAAAGTACCGCACGGTGTCCGCGCCGATCCCTCGCGAAGATCCGGTGACGAGCGCACGTGCACCCGTAAGACTGTTTGCGGCAAGCGGCTGGGTCACTGAGGCTCCTTTGAAAAAAGTGACAGATGTCTCCATCAGCGTACCGGGCTGCATATTACGATGTCGCAGCACTTCTCGCACCCCCTCCGGCAGGGGGTTACGCTGCCGCGCCCAGAGCGCTACGCTGCAGTCAAGGAAAGACCGGTGGATCGCGGCGCTGCGCCACTCAGCGTGGCTCGCGAGGCGAGGAGGTTCCCATGGCTGAGCGAACACTGCGCGGAGCCCGGATTGGGGCGACGAGCCTGCAGGCAGAAGAGGGAGTGGAGTTCTCACCCCGGCGACGGGTGGAGTACCTCACCGATCAAGGCAATCGATTCACCGTCATGTTCGATGCCGATGCCGAGGTGCCCGCGGAGTGGGTTGATCAGCGAACGGGCGAGGTCGGCTTTCTCGACGATGAGGCCGGGCGTACGGCACGCTCGGAGTTTGAAGATAAGGAAAAGCACCAGCGCACGCACTGGGATATGCTCCTCGAACGCCGAACCCGAGAGGAGCTTGAAGAGCTGCTTGAAGAACGGTTGAAACTCCTACGCGCCAGGCGCTCAGGAGACCGAGGTTAGCGTCGTCGGCTCCCCGCTTTTCGGCTGTTGCCAACGATTCGTGTCACGTTTGCTCCCCAAACACTCAGCAGTGACCCGCCGACAGCGATCGTGATCCATATCCCGGCCAAGAATGCGCCCAGGCGTAGCGCCGGAGTCTCTCCACGCACGAGGGGTACGTCGGTGACCATGGCATCGGCGGTAAAGGGTTCGAGGCTCGCGCGGTCGCTTCCGTCTGGCATGACGACCGCACTCGTGCCCACGGTCGAAATGTTGACGAGCGCACGCCCAGTCTCGATCGCACGCAATCTGGCGATTTGTAACTGTTGCGCGCTTTCATCGGTGCGCCCAAAGTCGGCGTTGTTCGTCTGGGCGAAGATGACTTCCGCGCCGTCGCCCACCAGTGCGGCCGCGTGATCGTCGAAGATGATGTCGAAGCAGATGGCGATGCCCGCTTCGAAGGGACCAGACGCGCCCTCAATGGGAAGCACCGCGGGCCGGGTACCAAACGCATAGTCGAGCTGCACCAGGTCTATCAGTTCGGGCACGAGAGACCTATAAAACGCGCGGTCCGGCATGTATTCGGCAAACGGCACGGGGCGCCGCTTGTCATACCGTTCGCTCGTGCTGCCGTTGCCGTCAAACACCAGGGTGCTGTTAGTGTACGTGCCGTCCGGATCTTTCAGGATCGTGCCCACGACGATCGGTGCTCCTGCACGCTTCGCAAGGCGCTGCACCGCATAGCTGCCGTATGGGTTGCCGGGGAGATCGAATTCTGCGCTGTTCTCAGGCCAGACGATCACGTCGACTCTTTCACCTGCGGCCTCAAGGTCGTCGAGCACAGCCTCTGTGGCCGCGAGGTGATCGCGCAGCACGTCTCCCGATTCTCTGTCGTCGAAAATCCCTGATTTCGAATTGCCCTGCACGGCGGCCACGCGCAGAGTGCCCGTTTCTTCGAGCTGAAAAGGCGACACGAGGGCCAGTGCGATCAGTGCGAGAACACCCGCTAAGGCACCCGCCCACGCGCGGCTTCCGGGTGCGTTTCTCGCACTGCCCCTCCAGGCAAAGGCAGTGGCAACGGGGAGCGCACACATCAGGGCGATCAGTCCCGAAAGTGCGGCGAACCCCACCCACGAAACCAGCTCGGAAAACGGTCCTTCCGCCTGTGTGTGTGCGAGACGACCCCAGGCAAAGCCTCCATATGGCACCGTCGACTGCAGCTGCTCACGCAGCACCCAGAGCCCTGCGACGGTGAGGGACTGCGTGGCGACTCGGGTGAGCCGCGACATCCGCACCTGCGACAGCCCCCGGGTGACTGTCGCAGCGACGAGTCCGAACAGCGCGAACCACGAGACCATGACGAAGCAGAGCGCGAGCCAGGGAATCGGACCGAGGTAGAGCGTCAGCCACGAGATGTGTGGGCCCCAAAATGCCGCACCGGCGACCGCACCGAGTAGCAATCCGGCGAGCGAGCGCTGCTGCCACACGGACGCGATGACGAGCGCAGCACCGACGAGCCCGGCCGGCCACCAGTTCAGCCACGGGGTGGCCGCGTCAAGCGCTAGCCCGCCGAGCAACGCGGCGGGCAGCGCGATCCACCATTTCAGGGTGCGTACGGTATTCACGAGCTACTTGAGGTCAAGACGATGCCGCGGCGAACCTTGCGTTTGGCCTCTCGAGCGACGGCCCCCAGTGCGCCGAGGCGGTCGATGTCGACCTCGGCGTGCTCTGCCGCTTGCGCGATCTGGTCGAGCAAATCGATTGTTTGCTTCGACCAGCGTACGAAGTCGCCCGCGCCGATCACGGCGTGTTCCAGTGTGCGGCTGAGCGTCCAGCCGCTCGCCCAACCGTGCATCGCCGAGGCGAGCCCGGGGTGCGGAGCATCCACCTGTGGCAACCTGTTGCGTTCGGCCAGATCGTCAAGCTGGGCCCACAGGTCGAGCGTCCGATCAAACGCGTGCCGGAAGGGGCCTCCCGGGAGGCGGCCCTCGGCCTCGTCGTCGCGGCGCGGTTCGTACGTTAGCGCGCAGGCGAGTGCGGCGAGACCGGCGGCATCGATCCCGTGCCAGGCATCGCGCCTCAGGCACTCGGCAACGAGCAGGTCGCGATCGCCGTAAATGCGGCACAGAAGCAGCCCCCACTCGCCCACCTCAACCTGTCCCCCTCCGAGGTGCTGCAGGTAGTCGAGATCGGTCAGCGTGTCGACGACACGATCGAATGTTCGCGCAATCGTTCCCGTGCGGCTCGCGATCTGACGGCGCCCGCGCTCAATCTTGCGGCGAAGTTTGCGCTCGCGGTCTTCCCAGCGCTTCTTGTCAGACCCCTTCGCCCGCTGGGCGGCGGCTTGATACCCGGCCAGAGACTCCTGCTCGGCCCGGAGTTCCCGAGCGTGATCCACCACCGCACGATCGGCCTGGAACTGCGCGAAGGAGAGTTCGAGGGTCTCGCGCGCCAATGTCAGATCCATGCGCTGCAGCAGGTTCGCGGCCATGTTCGGGGTGGGCCGAAAACTCGACCGCACCGGAAACAAGCGTGCAGAGGCGAGGTGGGCGATCGCCTCAAGGTCGGCCCCCTCGTTCCAGACCACGATTGCGTGACCCTCGTGGTCGATGCCGCGCCGACCTGCACGGCCTGTCAACTGCGTGTACTCCCCGGAGGTGAGCGGTACCCGCTCCTCGCCGTTAAACTTATCGAGCTTCTCGATCACCACCGAGCGCGCTGGCATGTTGATGCCGAGTGCGAGCGTCTCGGTGGCAAACACCACCTTGACGAGGCGTCGCTGAAACAGCTGCTCGACGACTGCTTTGAACTGCGGCAACATGCCGGCGTGATGCGCGGCGAGCCCCCGCTCGAGGCCCGCGATCCACTCGCTCACGCCCAGTACACGCAGGTCTTCGGGATCGATTCCTGCGATCTCTCGATCGATGACACGGCGGATCTCGTCTCGCTCCTCGCGCGTGGTGAGTCGGATCCCTTCGAACAAACACTGCCGCACTGCCTGGTCGCAGCCGTTCCTACTGAAAATAAACACGATCGCGGGGGTGAGTTGCATCTCATCGAGGGCACGCGCGATGTCGGCCCGGGTGATGCGTTTCGTGCGGCGCACCGGGGCCCTCCCCCGCGAACGACCTTGCGAGCTGCGATATCTTTCCGAGGCGCGGTCTCGCGAACCAGCGCTGCGATCGCGGGACGATTGACCACGACTTCCGCGATCGAGCGCCCGCAGCTCCGGATTGAGTCTGCCACGCTCGACCAACTCGCCGTCGCCATCGACGTAGAGCGGCAGCAGGGCCTTCGCGGTGAGAACGTGCTGATAGAGCGGGACGGGCCGATGCTCGCTGAGAATCACATCGGTGTCTCCGCGCACTGCGTGCATCCAGTCGCCGAATTCTTCGGCGTTGGAGACCGTGGCGGACAGGGATACCAACCGCACCGACTGGGGAAGGTGCAGGATGATCTCCTCCCACACCGCCCCCCGGTATTTGTCGCCCAGGTAGTGCACCTCGTCGAGCACGACAAAGGCAAGATCGTCTAGCGCGTCGCTCTCGGCGTAGATCATATTGCGCAGCACTTCGGTGGTCATCACGACAATCGGGGCGTGCCCGCGAATGTTGACGTCACCCGTCAGCAGTCCCACCTCTTCGTCACCGTACTCGGCGCACAGTTCGCGAAACTTCTGATTTGAGAGCGCCTTGATGGGAGCCGTGTAGAAGATTCGCGCGTCGCGTTCTCGCCGCGCGAGGGCCACTGCGAATTCAGCGACGGTGGTCTTGCCGGATCCCGTGGGCGCAGCCACCAACACGCTGCGGCCGGCCTCCAGCCGCTCACAGGCGGTGCGCTGGAACGCGTCGAGCGGGAACTTCAGCCGAGCGGCGAAGCCCTCAAGCGCCGGATATTGCCGGGCACCGGACGGCCCTGCTGGCTCGGACGGCACGGACGGCCCAGCTGGCTCGGCCGGTTCGTTCGAGTTCTCCATTGCGGTCACTCTGCTTCCGACACGGGGTCGATGCCGTACTCGGCGAGTTCTTTTGCCTGCTTCTTTTCCACTCGCTTATCGTGCAGGATCGCGATCCCTGCCGCCGCGAAGTACAACAGGATAATTGGCGCCGCAAGCAGGAACATGCTCATCAGATCCGCTGCGGGTGTCGCGATGCCGGCAAACAGGATGATGCAGAGTATCGCGACGCGCCAACTCTTGAGGATCGATTTTCCGCTGAGAATTCCGATGAAGTTCAGCAGCACCAGGAAGACCGGCATCACGAAGCCCACGCCGACGGCGAGGAGCAGCTTGATCGTGAAATCCAAGTAACTTCGTGCAGCGATCTGGAAGGCATCCTCCTCTGGCTGGAACATAGCCATGATGCGCACGATATTCGGCAGCACGCTCCAGCCGGCGTAGACGCCGAGGAGGAACAGCGGCACCGCGGTGCCGAGAAACCCAATGGCGACACCCTTTTCACGCCGAGTGAGGCCCGGCACGAGGAATGCCCAGATCTGGTACAGCCACACGGGCGAGGCAAGCAGAACCGCGATGAAGAGCGAGATTTGCACCTTCGTATCGAAGCCACTCGTCACGTCGGTGTACTGAATGAGGGCGGTGCGCCCTTCAACCTCGAGCTCAAGGATCGGCTGCCGAAGGACCGTCCACACCCAGTCGGAGAGAAACCAGCCCGCTATCAGAGCGACCCCGATCGCGATGGCAGCGATGAACAGACGGTTCCGCAATTCGATGAGGTGGGCGCCCAGGCTCATCTTGCCATCGGGGTTCTTTCGCCGCCGTGCTGTCACTGCCACTAGGCCAGCTTACTGCCGGAATGCTGAGTCACGCGTCGTGGGGTGCGAGTGCACGAGCGCTCCACTGGAGCACCGCCTCGCGTGCCTCGGCTGGAGTCTCAAAAACAATCTCACCCGGGGCGACCTGCACCACGCGCACCGCGACCGCGGGATGTGCGAGGTCGATCTCGGCACGCACCCAACCATCGACCGGTTCCCCCAGCACCCGTGGCACGAATCCGGCGAGTCGATGCAGAACACCGACCCTGAATCGGAGCCGAGCGGTGACCCCCTCACGCACCGGGTCGAGCGCCGGAAGCGACACGCGCCCCTGCGGCCTCGCCCGTGCGGCCTCAGGCAGCATCCGAGGCACTCGGATGCGATCCACTGCGAACGTGCGCTCGGCCTCTCGATCGAGGCAGTGCGCGCGCAGGTACCAGTCGCCATTCGCCTGGCCGAGCACGAGCGGCTCGACGCGTCTCGTGGTCGCTCGGCCATGCACGTCTCGATAGTCGAAACGCAGCTGCCTCCCCGCGGTGATGGCAGCCGAGATCTCCGCGAGAACAGGATGCTCTGGTTCGGTCGTTACCGACAGCGAGAGCTGCTGGTGATCGTTCATTCCACCGGCGAGCTTCGCCGCGGCCGATGCCACGTGACGACGTTCCCGCTCGGGCAGCATGGGGAGCAGCGCGTGCAGGCCGGCCAGCAACGCCGCGGCCTCGACGGCCGAGAACCGCGGGGTGTCGTCGACCGCGATGACACGGGTGAGGGTCACCACCTCGTGTTCCTCGAACGCGTCCCAGTCGATGTCGAAGAGGTCTTGGTCTTGATAGGTGTTCGTCTCGCCGGGGATTCCTGCCATGCCCAGAAACGGGATGAGCTGACGCAGCACCCGTGCATCGACGGCGAAGGCCTCAGCGAGATCGGCGAGGGGCGTCGGGCCACGTTCGACCAAGTAGGGCACGAGTGCGAGCAGTAGCACCACGCGATCGGGTGTGGTCAGGCTCCTGCTCATCGAGTTCCTCCATCGTCGTCGGAAACAGGAACCTCATGCTGTCGCCGCACCTCGGCGAGCAGGCCTATCACCGCCTCACGCAACGCGGGTGGATCCACACCGACCACCTCATCACCGTAACCCGCAAGTTCGCTTGCAAGGGCGGTGAGGTCGAGCGTCGTCACCGTGAGATGTCGATACCCGACAGGGAGCTCACCGACCTGAGCGGCCTCCTCCGGTGCAGCGTCCGCTGAAATCGGGTGCGTCACCGCGCGCGCAGCCAAACGCGACTCGGCGATGGAGCCCCGACGTACCACGAGCCGTGCGAGCTGCCGTTCCCGCAGGGCGAGGAGGTCGTCAAGCATGCCCTCCACACGATCGCTCAGGGCAGCATCGAACGTTTCTGAGTAAAGCTTCGCTTCTCCCACAATGCGCGAGAGCAGAAACACGCGGCCGGCATCACGCTCAAGATCCCAGGCGATCAGGTGCCAGCGTCCTTCCGCCCGATGCAGGCGAAGGGGTGCAACCCGTCTCTCCGCCGGAGCATCGCGATCTGGCAGCTGATACCAGAAGGTTGTCACACTGCGCTCATCGATGGCGCGTTGTAGTGCGGGAGCCGCGGGATCGGGAATTCCGAGGTGCGGGGCGATTCCGAGTGAGGCGACGTCGAGACCCGCGCCCAGCGATTCCAGTTTCATCGCAGCGCGTCTCGATTCCGCGCTGAGACTGCCCTCCGCCCAGGCCAGCGACGCGAGCCTCAGCACGCTGAGCTCAGCAGCAGTAAAGCGCGCGTCGGAGGGGAACTGCAACAGGTCCTTTGAAATTCTGTAGCGGGAATGTTGCAGATTTCCCGATTCCTCAGGCGAATCAACAGTCTCAATGGGGATGCCAAGTGCGCGCACCTGGTCTTTGTCGCGTTCAAACTGCCGTTCGAGCGCCCGATCGGTCTCGCCTACGCGATATCGATCTGAGTAGCCGTGAACGCTCGAGAGAAGCTCGCGCTTCGTGAGCCCCTGTGGGCTCGCCACCAGCGCGAGGACGAGGCTGAACACCCGTTCCTCAGCGGGGATCGAGCGATGCGTGCTGGGCCCAGCCACGGTGATGTCGCCTATGCGATTGCGAGAATATCGATGACGCTGACGCGGGGGCTTCCGTCGCCGGGCTCGATGACCACGACCTGCGAACCCACGGGGAACCCGGTGAGTGCTGTCCGGAACGTAGCGCCCGACTGCTCGATCTGCTCTTCGGAGCCGAGGTTCTCCGGGCTCGACTCCCACGTGTTCTTGAGCTGCTGACCGTCCCAGCCCACGGTCAACACGTTGCCAATAATCATGCTGTCGGCCTGCACCTCCGGGCCGTCACCCATGATGCGCACCGCGGTCTTCGTTTCGGCTGGCGCGGCCTGCGGAGGCAGCACCAGGCCCACTCTGCCAGCGTCGTCGGTCACAACTGCCGGAAAGCCCGAGGGCAGCGGGGTGAGCGCGCCCGAGGCCGAGCCGGGCGCAACGTCAACAATCTCGGCGATGACGACGAGAGAGGCACCCGGGGTCGATACGGCACCGGTGCTGAGATCTGCCGGCAGTGCGATCGCCACGAGGTCGCCCGGAGCCGAGCACAGCACCCCCTGCAACACCGGCCCACCCTCGGCCGATGCCAGGAACAACTCGCCAGCGGTGCCAGACCCAAATGTCGGGCTTGCCTCGAGCATGTCACCGGAAACCGAGTCGAAGTACGCCAGATTTGCTGACACAATCGTGCCCTCTGCCGCGACGACATCGCGATCAGCTGCCTCTTTCACTATCGAGCGTTGGGCGTTCACGATCTTGGCCCCCGAATCAATCGAGACGTCTGGGTCGCCGCCGCTTAGATTGCCCACCGAAACACTCTCACTGAGTGCCCCCGGGCTCAGGGGTGCGACACACGACTCAGCGCCCGTCGTTGAGACGGTGCAACCTGTCAACCCGGCGAACGCCAGCGTCGCAATAGCAGTGACGGGGAGAACTCGACGACGCATGAAAACCTCTCGGTGAAACCTGGCAACCACCCGATTCTAGTGCAGGCGGGTGTTGGGAAGATGTGATGGGGCGGATCAGTTCTCGGGCTCGTCGGCACCGCGTTCGCGCGCGAGTTGCTGCGCAACGCGCACCTTCTTCCGCAGTACTTTGTCGCTCTTGCTCCACTGACCGATCGACTCGGGCGTCCACTCACCTGCCGCTTCGTCGTTCAAATCCGGGGTCCAGGCCGCGACGTCTTCTGCGGTGAAGTCACCCTTCGACGCTCGGCGCTTGAGCTGCGGCAGAATCGCCCCCGGTGCCAAGCGCCGTGCCGTAATGAGGAAGCCGGTGTGCGCGACCATTCGATGATCCGGACGCACGGCGAGGCCTTCAACATGCCACCCTCGCACCATGGTTTCGTTGGCCTGCGGGTGCGTGAAGCCCCCGTGACGGCGTAATTCTTCGGCCACGCGTGAGAGTTGCGTCACGGTCGCCACGTAGCAGATGATCACTCCGCCCGGTTTCAACGCATCGGCGGCCACACCAACGCATTCCCATGGCGCAAGCATGTCCAGCACCACACGATCGACCGTAGCGGGGGCGCACGCCGCGGGCAGGGCTTCCTGCAGGTCGCCCACCGTCACCGACCAATTCTCGGGAAGGGTGCCCGAGAATGCGGCCGCGTTCGCGCGCGCGATCTCGGCGAACTCTTCGCGTCGCTCGAACGAGAGCAGTTCTCCTTCGCCGCCAATCGCGCGCAACAGATGCAGCGACAGCGCACCAGACCCAACACCGGCCTCCACCACGCGCGCTCCGGGGAAGATGTCTGCGAGCGACAGGATCTGCGCAGCATCTTTCGGGTACACGATTGCCGCACCACGTGGCATCGACATCACGAAGTCACTCAGCAGTGGCCGCAACGCGAGGTATTCCTCGCCGCTGCTATTGGCCACTACCGAACCATCGTGCAGACCCACGAGGTCTGCGTGTGCGATCATGCCTCGGTGGCTGTGAAACTCGCCGCCGGGTACTAGCGTGACGGTGTTGAGCCGACCCTTTGGCCCAGTGAGCTGCACCCGGTCCCCGTAGCCCAGAGGGCCACTCGGCGATGGCCTCAGCACGGGTTCGTCGCCCACAGCCCCAACGTCACTTGCTCTCTCGCTCACGCTCGGGCTCCCATCGGATCGCAGACTGATTCTTGAACTTGTGGATCGCCGCCGCGCAGCGCCGCAAACTGGCTCCGCAAAATCTGAGCATCCGTGGCGTGCAGCGTTGACCAGAGCGCGTGAGCGCTCGAGCCGCGCAGGCTCACCAGATTGGGAAGCCCAATTGCGACCGCGCCTGACGCTGCTGCCGACCGCAGGCCGGTTGGCGAATCTTCGAGGGCAATGCACCGCTCGATCGGCACACCCAGCGCCTCGGCGCCCCGAAGGTACGGCTCGGGGTGAGGCTTCGCGTGATCCACCTCATCACCCGCGACAACCGCCGAGAAGGTGCCCGCCGGAAGCAGACGCACCACCTGCTCGGCGAGCGTGCGCACTGACATAGTGACCAGCGCGCAGGGAATCCCCGCATCGGCGAGGGAGGCAAGGAGTTCGACCGCGCCGGGACGCCAGGCGGGCTCGGTGCTGCTGAGGCCGGTGCCCACATGCGCCGCCCATTCGGCGACGATTTCGTCGGCGCTCAGGGGCACTCCCAGCTTGCGAAACGACTCCGCTGCGTCCCAGAGGCCCGAACCGATGAGGGAATCGCGGAGTTCTGGGGTCATGGGAATTCCGTAGCGATCGAGGATCGCCAACTCGGCCTCGAGCCAGAGCGGCTCGGAATCGATGAGGGTGCCGTCCATGTCCCAGAGTACGGCTGCGAGATTCTGCTCAGTCATTGCAACGAGTCTACCGATCCGAGGCGACTATCCTGGGTGCGTGCCTCAAGCTGCAGATTCCCCCACACACCCGCGGGTGCTCATCGCCGCGTTCGAAGGCTGGAGCGACGCTGGCTCGGCGGCGACGACCGTGTTGCAACACCTCGGCGAACTGATCAATGCCGAGATGCTCCATGCGATCGGGGCAGACGGGTTCGTTGACTACCAGGTGCATCGACCGAAGGTGAGCTTCACTGACTCCGGCCACCGCGTAATCGAGTGGCCCGAAACTCGACTCTACGGCACCGTGCAACGGCCCGGATCCACCTCTGAACCAAGCGCCGAAACCGTGCACCGCATCGATGGCACTCGGGTGCAGGATCTCTTTCTCCTCGCAGGTGTCGAGCCCGCGCGTGACTGGACCGCATTCGCCGAGGAGATTATCGACGTCGTCGACTCATGGGCGATCGATATGGTCATCCTCGTTGGATCGCTGTTTTCCGATGCTCCGCACTCTCGCCCGATCGCGGTCACACTCACGAGCGAAAACGCCGAACTGAGGGCCACCACCGGCGCGGCGCGGAGCGACTACGAGGGAGCCGTGGGTATCTCCACACTGCTCGACATCGCGCTGACCGAGGCCGCAGTTCCCGTGCTCTGCCTCTGGGCGCAAGTGCCGCACTATGTGCACACCGCGCCCTCGCCCAAGGCAGCGCTCGCAATTCTCGACAAGTTGGAGGAGCTGCTCGATGTCGTCATCCCACGAGGTGACATGCTCAGCGAGGCTACCGCGTGGGAAGCAAACATCAACCGCATTGCCGCTGGAGACGACGACATGGCGCGCTACATTCGTTCGCTCGAAGAGGCTCGTGACGCAACGAACGCACCTGAGGCCACTGGCGAGGCCATTGCTCACGAGTTTGAGAAGTACCTCAACATCGATCCCGATGAAAACCCGAACGCCGAGCCCGGACCGCTCTCCACCCCGTAGGCCCCGTTTCGGTCGCCCGCTCTTGGCTCCAGTTGCTTCGCGCTAGGCCAATTCTGTATCGCGCAAGTGCACACCGAGCAAGGCGAGCACCGCATCGGCGATCAGGTCCGGATCATCCACCCCTTGATCAAGTGCAGCATCGAGCGTTGCGAGCATCACTGGCGTGTCGAGATCGTTGGCGAGCGCCTGACGAAGCTGCAGCAAGGTCGCGACCGCGTTGACCGGCTCAGCCGCTTCGCGTTCGAGTCCTTCCCGCCAGGCCTCAAGCCGTCTCGTCGCCACCTCAAGGTCGGAGTCAAACCACTCCCACTCAGACCGGTAGTGGTGCGACAGGAGCCCCAGTCGGATCGCGGAGGGATCTGCCCCACCGGCAAGCAATTTCGAGACCAACACGAGATTCCCGCGTGACTTCGACATCTTGTGGCCGTGATACGAGATCAGGCCAGCGTGGCAGTACGCGTGTGCCAACGGTGTGCCCGAGAGAGCCGTGGCGTGGGCCGCAGTAAATTCGTGATGCGGGAACGCGAGGTCGCCCCCACCGCCCTGCACCGTAAAAGCATTGCCGAGCGCGCCGGTCGCGATGACAGCGCACTCGATGTGCCACCCCGGTCTGCCTGACCCGAGCACAGTCTCCCAGCTCGGTTCGCCATCACGAGCGGCTCGCCACAACAGCGGGTCGAGTGGATCGCGCTTGCCTGCCCGATCCGGGTCTCCCCCGCGCTCCGAACTCAAGAGCATCATCAGTTCACGATCGATCGGCGCCACATCGCCGAGGCGCCACTGCGTCTCTCGCTCGGCGGCAATGGTATCGAAGTACAGGTCTTGACCCGCGCCGACCACCGCGTCCTCAGTGGGCACGGGGTACGCCAGTCCACTCGCGACGAGGCGGTGCACGGCATCAGCGATCTCGTCGATCCTCTCGGTCACCGCGACGTAGTGGTGAGGCGGCAACATGCCGAGGCGGAACATATCGCTGCGGAAGAGGCCAATCTGCTCTTCGGCCAGCGCCCGCCAGTCGACCCCGGTGGCGTTCGCGCGCTCCAGCAGCGGATCGTCGATGTCGGTGATGTTTTGCGCGTATTCGGTGTCGATACCGGCATCGCGCCATGCACGCTGCATCGTGTCGAAGGCGAGGTACGTCGCAGCATGCCCAAGGTGTGTCGCGTCGTAGGGCGTGATACCGCAAACGTACAGCGTCGCTCGCTGATCCTCGATCGCCGGGTATTCGAAGCGACCGGTGGCCGCATTGAACAGGCGCGGCGCGAAGCCCTGGCCAGGCAGCGTGGGGAGGGTGGGCGGGGTCCAGGTTCTCACAGCGCAATCCCATTCAGTATTGGTGATGCGGCATCGATCGTCTGTGCCGTTGCCACGCCCCCCTCGGCGGAAAGTACCCCGGTGCTCAGAAGTACGATGATGACAATTCCGAGCAGAACTCGGTATACCACGAATGGCATGAAGCTGCCGTGCGAGATGTAGCGCATGAACACACCGATGACCACAAGTGCAACGACGAAGGCAATCACCGTGGCAATTAGGGTGGGCACGCCTGCTGCGCTACCCGGGTCACCGATCGACTTGATGAGCTTGTAGCCGCCCGAGCCGAAGACCGCGGGGATCGCCAGGAGGAAGGAGTAGCGGGCGGCGGACTCGCGCGTATAGCCCATGAGGAGACCGGCCGTGATCGTGCCGCCGGAACGTGAGACCCCGGGGATCAGCGCGAGCGCTTGTGCGAACCCAAAAATCAGGCCGTGCTTCCACCCGAGCTGTGTGAGGTCTCGCTCCTGTTTGGCATAGCGGTCGGCAAACCCCAGCAGGAGGCCAAACACGATGAGCGCTATGGCGACGAACCAGAGGGAACGGAGCGTGGTGTCGATGAGGTCTTCAAAGAGGAGTCCCAAGATCACGATGGGGACTGATCCTAAGATGATCCACCATCCCATCAGCGCATCAGGATCGCGGCGCGGAACTGCACCCGTGAGCGACCGGAACCAACGGCCAATGATGCGCACAATGTCGCGCCAGAAGAACACAACGACTGCCGCTTCGGTACCCAGTTGAGTGATTGCAGTGAACGCGGCTCCCGCGTCACCAATACCCATGAGTTCGCTCGCGATGCGCAGGTGCGCACTCGATGAGATCGGTAAGAACTCGGTGAGCCCCTGAATGATGCCAAGCAGGATGGCCTCGAAGATCCCCATGTTTCCCTTCCGTGGGCCCGTGCGTTGCGCGGGCCAGCGACAAGACTAACGCGTGCGGAGCCATACCGTGGTGTGAGCACCGCGGCATGGCTCCGCTACGTATTTAATAACTTCGCAGGAGATCTACCAGCACCGCGTGGCCGAAATCGAGAGCGTCGAGCGGTACGCGCTCGTCTACTCCGTGGAACATTCCCGGGAAATCGAGGTCAGCGGGTAGGCGAAGCGGCGCGAAACCATAGCCAGTGATGCCCAGAAGGCTGAGCGCTTTGTTATCGGTGCCACCCGACAGGAGGTATGGCAGCACTCGGGCTTCAGGGTCATGGCGACCGAGGCTCGCGATCATCGCGTCAATGAGTTCACCCGCAAACGGAACCTCGAGTCCGATGTCGCTGTGCACGGTCTCGATCTCGATATCTGGGCCGACAATCGCCTGCACCTCGGCGAGAATGCCCGCCTGGCTTGCGGGGAACGTACGCACGTCGACGAGCGCCTCCGCGGTATCGGGAATCACGTTGTGCTTGTAACCCGCGCTCAACACCGTCGGATTCGTGGTCGTACGCAAACTCGCCTGAATGAACCCCGCGCCCTTGCCAGCCCGCAGCAACAACTGCTCGGGGTCGACCTCGTGCGGATCCTCACCGAAGATCTTTGCGATCTCGTCTACCAACTCGCGCGTGGTGTCGCAGAGGGCGATCGGCCACTCGTGACGGCCAAGCGCGGCGATTGCCTCGGCGAGACGTGTCACCGCGTTGTCGTGCCACACCCGAGAGCCGTGCGCCGCCGTGCCGCGAGCCCGAAGCTTGATCCAGTCGAGCGATTTTTCGCCCGTTTGAATCAGGTACGCGCGAGTGCCAGCCAGATCGATCGAGTAGCCACCGACCTCGCTGATGGCGGTGCCGGCCCCCTCGAAAAGTTCGGGGTGATTGGCGACCAGGTAGTGCGCGCCGAACGCGCCACCGTCTTCCTCGTCGGCGAAGAAGCCCAGGATCGTGTCGCGGCGCGGCCGCTCCCCCGCGCGCAACAACTCGGCGATCGCAGTCAGGATCATCGCGTCCATATCTTTCATGTCGACCGCGCCGCGACCCCACAGCATGCCGTCTTTCACGATTCCCGCGAAGGGGTCGACCGACCAGTTCGCAGGATCGGCGGGCACCACGTCAAGGTGCCCGTGCAGCACCAGTGCGGGGAGCGTCGGATCGCTGCCCGCAACGCGCGCGACGACGCTCGCGCGGCCGGGTGCCGCCTCGATCGTCACCGGATCCAGCCCGAGCTCGCGAAGATAGTCCGAGACATACGCTGCGGCCTCCGCCTCGGGATTGGCATCCCCGCCGCCTCGGTTGGACGTGTCGAAGCGGATGAGGTCTCGCGCGATCCGCGCCGTTTCTGACAGCTCGTGCTCGCGATCGTGAGGGTTCTGCTGATCACTCATGGCTCCAGGGTATCCACTGACTGTGACATCCGCGTTTCGCGTTCACCTAGACTGTGCGAATGCCGACCATTCAGGCCGTTCTGGCATTTGCGATCGCCTCGCTGATCCTCGTCGTGATCCCCGGACCCAGTGTGCTGTTCGCGGTGGCCCGTACACTGAGCGTCGGCCGCGCGGGCGGCCTGATTACCGTAGCCGGCAACACATTCGGACAGTTCCCGTTGATACTTGCCGTCGCATTCGGCGTGGGTGCGATCGTGGCGCAGTCGGTGGTGCTCTTCACCGTCATCAAACTCGCCGGTGCCGCCTACCTGGTCTACCTGGGCGTGCAAGCGATCCGCCATCGACGGGGCGGCGCGGAGCCCGAGCACGGAGTGGTGCGCAGCGCCGTACCGAGGCGCACGCTATTCTGGCAGGGCTTTGTCGTGGGAGTGAGCAACCCGAAGAGCATCGTATTTTTCGTAGCGGCGCTCCCCCAGTTTGTCGACTTTCACGCGGGTGCCGTGCCGATGCAGATGATCGTGCTCGGTGTCGTCTTTGTTGTCATCGCCCTCGTCTCCGACAGCGTCTGGGTGCTCGTCGCGGGCACCGCGCGTGCGTGGTTTGCTGGCTCTCCGAAGCGACTCAGCACCATGCGCGGCGCGAGCGGCGGGATGCTGATCGGACTCGGCTGCGTGCTTGCGTTCAGCGGCAGCAAAGCCTGAACGTGTTTCGACTTCCGACTTCCGACTTCCAACTTCGTTGGTTCGAAATTTCTTGTTTGGTAGAGTTTTCGCATGGTGCTCTCAGAGCTCTCCCCGAGCAGTCAGAACTATCTCAAGGCCGTGTGGGGCCTGCAAGAGTGGTCTGATGCACCGGTGACGCCCTCTCTCGTCGCCGAGGCCACCGGCATGAAGCTCTCAACCGTGTCGGATGCGGTGCGTCGCCTCGCTGACAAGGGGTTGCTGGATCACGCGCCCTACGGCGCGATTACACTGACCGAGAGCGGTCGCGCCTACGCGATAGGAATGGTGCGTCGCCACCGTCTCATCGAAACCTTCCTCGTCGAGATGCTCGGGTACAGCTGGGATCTCGTGCACGACGAGGCAGAGTCACTCGAACACGCGGTCTCAGATTTTATGATCGACCGGCTCGACGCGCTCCTCGGATTTCCGGTTCGGGATCCACATGGCGACCCGATTCCCAGCGCCTCGGGTGAGATCGTGTATCCCGACGCGCACCCCCTCAGCAGCGCCTCACCGGGCAGCGTGCTGCGCATCGAACGCATTTCAGACGACGATCCGGCACTGCTGCAGTACTTCTCCGAACACGGTCTCGCAGTGGGCACCACATTCGAGGCACGTGAGGGGTCGCCCTTCTCGGACGCACTTGAGATCGTCGTCGGTGCGAGTGATCCTAGTGAAGCTGCTGGCACTCCTGGCGCCTCAATTTCCTTGGGTCGCACCGCCACCGATGCGGTGTGGGTGTCGCTGGTGGATCGCGGAATCGACGCCTGACCTCGCGCCCCTGCGCCGCGCACCGCCGCTGACCACAAGGGTGGCGAGGAACATCACGCCGTACCAGATCGCCATACTTGCGCTTGTGGGGGCGTCGAGCCAGTAGGCGATCCAGAAGCCCACAATCGCGCCAAAGGCGGCAATCGCCAGGGTCAGGGCGATCATCGCGGGAAGCCCGCGCGTCACCAGAAGCGCGGTAGCCGGCGGCGCGATGACCAGCGCAACCACCAGTATTGCTCCCGCGGCGTTGAACGCAGCGGTGACAGTCACCGCGACCAGCAGCATCAGCCCGGCATTCAGCACCCCGGTGCGAACTCCGAGCGAACGAGCGAACTCTGGGTCGAAGGTCGATACCGCAAGCCTCGGGTACAGCGCGGCGATGAACACGACATTGAGGGCCAGCATCCCCAGCATCAGCACCAGATAGACCGGGGCCACCGGGATGCCCTGCACCGCGAACTGCTCGAACGAGGCGAGATTAAGGTCGCCCACCAGAACCGTGTGTGTATCGAGGTGCACGTTCGAGAAATTCATCGTGATGAGGATGACCCCGATGCTGAACAATGCAGGAAATATGAGCCCCTGCGGCGCATCCCCCGTAATGAGACCCGTGCGACTGAGCCACTCGCTGCCCAGAACCACGAGCAGCCCGGCGAGCGCGGCTCCGGCGATCAATATCGGGGAATCCAGGTCTCTGGAGAAGAGATAGCCCACGACGATGCCGGGAAACACGGCGTGGCTGATCGCATCGACCAGCATCGAGTTCTTTCGCAGCACGATGAAGACACCCGGCAGCGCACAGGCCAGCGCGGTGACCACGGCGAGTATGGAGGTGCCGAGCACAAAACTCATCGGGCACCCCCGGTACTCAGCAGCGAATCTCGCAACGCCAGGCGCGCCCTGCGCCTCGCCCGCGCGCGGGTCAATATGCTTCGCCGCGGGGCAAACAGAAGCGAACACACAAAGATCGCGAACAGTGTGAGCACAATGACGGGTCCTGTCGACACACCGCCCCACGAAATCGACAGGTAGGCCCCGACACCACTGCCTACCGCCCCAATTGCCGCGGACAGTAGGACCAGGCCCCGCAGGGAGCTCACCCATTGCCGAGCCGCCGCCGGGGGCGTGATGACGAAGGCGACCATGAGCACGAGGCCGACTGCCTTCACGCCGATCACCGTCGCGATGACGATCGTGATGAACAGCAGGGTATCGATGCCGCGCGCGCGAAAGCCGAGCACCACAGCGAGGTCGGGATCGAAAGTCCGCACCGCGAATTCTTTCCAGAACAGCGCAGTAATCACGAGCGCGATCCCGCCCACCGAAATGCTCGTGACGAGATCGGCGAGGGTGATCACCGAGGCGTTTCCGAACAGGTAATCCTGAATGCCGCCCTTGCCGGGGAACGGGCCGTTGGTGATCACGCTCAGCAACAGCATGCCCACGCCGAAGAAGAACGTGAGCACCACCGCCATGGCAGTGTCAATCGCGAGTTTCGATACGCGCGTGATCGCGTTCGCAGCGAGGGCCGCCAGTGTGCCAATGACCACCGCCCCGACGATCAGCCCGAGCATGTTTCTCCCATCAATGCCAAACAACAGCACCGCGCTGAGGAACGCGAGCAGGGCTCCGGGAAGCGCGGCGTGCGAGATGACGTCACTCATCAGCGATTGTTTTCGCAGGTAGACGAACGGCCCCAGGGCACCGGCGACGAGTCCGATGACGGCGGTACCAAAAAACACCATGCGATAGGTGTGGGTGTCGAAAAACTCGATCGGGCTCATTCTGACGACCTATCGGGGCAGCTCGAGGAACGTGTCGCCGCCGCTCGCCTCATAGGCGGTGCGCAAGTGCTCCGTCGTGAACGCCTCGGCGACGGGGCCCGAGGCAATCACCCTGCGATTCAGGAGGGTCACGTAGTCGCACGAGTCGCGCACCGTGGCGAGGTCGTGATGCACCATCACGACGGTGCTGCCTTGGGCGCGCAGCTGGTGGAGCACTGTCAGGATCGCATGCTGGCTCTTCGCGTCCACCCCCTGAAATGGTTCGTCCATGATGGTGAGATCGGGGGCTTGCACCAGGGTGCGAGCGAGAAACACCCGTTGGCGCTGACCGCCCGAGAGTTCGCCGATCTGACGCGAAGCGAGATCCACAATTCCCGTCCGCTCGAGCGCCTCGCGCGCCCGGGATCGCTCCTCTTTGCCGGGCCGGCGGATCCACCCCAGACCCCCATACGTGCCCATCAGCACTGCGTCGAACACGGTTGCCGGATAGTCCCAGTCGACGCTTGAGGACTGCGGCATATACCCGACCCTGCCGCGCGCCTTCTCAAACGTGCTGCCGAAGAACTCGGCGCGACCGGTCAGCGGCTGCACGAGGCCGAGCATGGCCTTCAAGAGCGTGGATTTGCCCGCGCCGTTCGGACCGACGATGCCCATCACCACTCCCTGGGGCACGTCAATCGAGACGTTCTCGAGCACCGCGCTCTCGCGATAGGCGACGCTCAGGTCAATCGTGCGGCAGGCCGGACTCGCGCTGCGGTGCGCGTCAGCATCGTTCATCGCGTATCCTCGATCAGGGTCTCGGCGATTGCATTGGCGTTGTGCGCGAGCACCCCGAGGTAGGTGTCGACCCCGGCTTCGGCGCCGAGCGAGTCGGCGTACAACTCCGCTGCCGAGATCGTGACGCGCCATCCCCGTGCCTCCACCGCCTCGCGCAGGCTCGTGATCGCTTGCGGATTTGCCTGGTTATCGTTGAAAATCACGGGCACGCGGTTCTCGGCGATCAATGCCGCGAGTTCGTCGAGTTGGCCCGCGCCAAGCGCCGCCTCGGTCGAGATAAAGTCGGTGGCCCGCACCTCAAGATCGAAGGTGCGGCCAAAGTACGAGAACGCGTCATGCCCGGTGATCAACGTGCGCGGCTCGGGAATCGCCTCAAGGATCGCCGAGATGCGATCAGCTTCGCGCGTAATCTGCCCGGCGTAGGCCGTCGCGCGCTCGACATAACCGGTCGCACCACCCGGGTGGATCTCGCCGAGCTTCTCGGCGATGGCCTGCACGACGAGGCCCCACGCAGCCGGGTCATTCCACACATGAGGATCGACCAGTGGATGCCCGCCTGAGTCCGTTTCGGGCAGCGGGATGAGCAGCTCGTCAGGCAGCGTCTCGGCGACGGCGAGTTGCCGGTCCCCGAGGCTGGCGAGTTGATCTGACATCTGCGCTTCGAGTTCGAGCCCGTTCCACAGTACGAGGTCGGCATCGAGAATCCGCTCGATGTCACGCGTCGATGGCTGGTAGCTGTGTGGATCGCCCCCGGGTCCGACCATTGTTGTCACCTGGGCATTCGGTGCAATGTTCGCGACCGCGTCGGCGATATACCCGGTGGTCACGTACACGCGCAGCACGTCGCGCTCGGAAGCAGCGGGAGTGGATCCGCAGCCCGTCACCGTTGTCAGCGCCAGCCCGATAGCCAGAACCGCGGCGAGTCGACGAGTGCGCGTGCGCGTGCGGGCGTACGTCGTTATCGGGCGCGCACCATCTCGGACCGGGGTTCCGATCCACAAAATTCTTAACTTCGATGCCTCGAACATATAATCAACATGGTGCCAAACAACTGCCGTTTCGGCAAGTCAGCGAGACGAGGATCGGAGCGAACCGCAACGGTCCTTAAGACCTCCGCTGTCGAGACTCACCTAGCTTGTGACGTGATCCTCGTCACGTCGTGAATGCAGCCTGAAGGTCGCCGCGAACCCCACAAGCAGAAACCCAGCCGCTGCGACCGCGGATAGGCGGGTGCCGTCGGTGAAGGCGGTCGCCGCGGCGTTGCCCACCTCGGGATCCTGCGCGATGAGCTGCGGAATCGCTGCCCCGGCGCTCACGACCACCGCGTCAACCACTTCCGTGCGGGCCTCGGCACTCATCGAGGGCACATCGTTTCGCAACTGAGCATCGAGAACCGCACCGGTTGATGTGAAGAGAATCGTGCCGAGCAGGGCAATACCGAGCGCGGAACCCACCTGGCGCGCGGTGCTCTGGGTGCCGGAGCCTTGGCCGCTACGCTCAACCGGCACATCTTGCAGAATAACTCCGGTGAGTTGCGCCGTGGCAAACCCGACACCGATGCCGTAGATGAAGAGGAACGGGGTGACCGCGAGCCAACTGGCATCGGGCGACATCGCCCACGCGAGACCCAGCACACCGATGACCTCAGCGCCGAGACCGATGCGCACCATCGTGATCGGTGTCGCCTTCTTTGAAATGCCGACAGACATCCCGCTCGCAACGAACGATCCCAGGGCCAGCGCAAGCAGCACGAATCCGGTCTGCAGGGCGTCGTACCCCACGACATTTTGCAGCCACAGCGGTAGTGCCAGGATGATGCCGAACTCGCCGAGGGACACGATGAGCGCGGCCACATTTCCGTTGCGGAAGGAACGGATCGAGAAGAGCTGCAGAGAAAGCAATGTCGGTTTGCCAAGAGCCTCCCGGTGACGCGCGCGCAGAATGAACACTGTCGTCGCGACCACGAACAGCGCAAGCGATATCGGCACCGGAGAAAGCTGCAGGTTCCAGGTCCAGTTCCCCAGGGTGAAGGGGTCGGTTGCATCGCTCAGCCACCATCCCAGGGTTCGTCCCTCAATGAGCCCAAAGACCAGGCTGGCGCTTGCAACGACGGAGAGCACGGCCCCGCCGATATCAATCCGCTGCGAGATAGCAGCGCGCGGCGCATCTACCACGGTCAGCACGATGCCGATCACGATCAAGATTCCGAGCGGAATGTTGATGCCAAACGCCCAACGCCAGCTAAATGCGGTAGTGAGCCAGCCACCAAGCAGCGGCCCGACCGCGACCATGCCGCCAATGGTCGAACCCCAGACCGCGAAGGCGAGCCCCCGCGCCCGACCGGTGAAGCCCGTGTTGATGAGCGACAGGGTCGTGGGGAGCACCATCGCCCCGCCTACCCCCTGCAGCACCCGGGAGGCAATAAGCAGGTCACCCGTGGGCGCCAGGGCTGCAAACACCGAGGAGCCGGCGAAGATAACGACACCGAGCACCAGGAGCCGTTTCTGCCCATAGCGGTCGGCCAGCGCTCCGAACATCAGGAGCAATGCAGCGAAGACGAGCGTGTAGCTTTCTTGCACCCATTGCACCTGCGTGGAGGTGATGCCAAGGTCTCCCACAATCGAGGGGATCGCAACGTTCACAATCGTCGAATCAACGATAATAAGTGCGACAGAGAGGCTGATGCTGATCAGCGCGAGCCATTGTTTGCGAGTGAACGTCGGGGTCTTTTGCCCCACGTGTGCGGTTGCCATACGGGAATAGTACACCCGTTATAATTAACAGCTTGGCTAACTATCTACGAAAGTGAAAGAACCCAGATCTCATGCGGAAAGCAGAAAAGGCTGATCTCTCGATCAGCCTTTTCCTGTTCGTGCGCGGAGGGGGACTTGAACCCCCACGCCCTAATACGGGCACTAGCACCTCAAGCTAGCGCGTCTGCCATTCCGCCACCCGCGCGAACACGCTGCCGAACTTCTCCGGCGAACAGAGAATAACCTAGCACGGATCCGAACCACAGACGAATCGAGCGACTCCGCTCAGCGAGTCACGCCGCAACGTTTACTCGGGTCGGATGCTCGGTGGCCGGAACCCACAACCGGTGGTGAAAGCTGAGAGCTCCCCCGTGAGCATTATCCGCTCAGTCGTCGACGCAGCAGGTCGATCCGTTGCTGCATCTGCGTCACGCTCGCCTGTGCGACAGCTGGCCCCCCGCACACCCGACGCAGCTCGGAGTGAATCTGCCCGTGTGGCTCCCCCGACACCTTCGCGTACATGCCGACCAGGCTGTTCAGCAGCTTGCGCTGCTCGCCAAGGGTGCGGTGCAGCGCGCCCGGTGCCTCTGCGCGTTCGGGCGCATGCTCGAGGATCCCTTGCTTCGTGGCGCTGCGCTTAGCCTGCTTGGCCTGTCGCTGCTGCAGCAGCGTGCGCACCTCCTGGGGCTCAAGAATGCCGGGGAATCCCAGGAAGTCGAGCTCCTCCTCGCTGTCGACCTCCGCATATCCGCCGAACTCGGCACCGTCAAAGAGCGCCCGATCGAAGTGGGCATCCGAGCCGAGCGCCTGGTACACGAACTCGCCGGTCAGCTCCTCCGACGCGCGATCCTCACTCTCTGCCTCAGCCATGAGCGCCGCCTCGGCATCCCACATCTCTTCGGCGCTCTTCGGACCCTCGAGCACGTGCCCGCGCTCCTTCTCGAGTTCGGCCGCGAGCTGCATCAGCGTCGGGACGTTCGGGATGAATATCGACGCCACCTCGCCGCGGCGTCGACTGCGCACGAAGCGGCCGATCGCCTGCGCGAAGAAGAGCGGCGTCGATGAGCTGGTCGCGTAGACCCCAACCGCGAGTCGCGGCACATCGACCCCCTCCGAGACCATGCGCACGGCCACCATCCAGCGATCATCCCCCGCAGAGAACTGGTCGATCCGCTCACTCGCCCCCGAGTCATCTGAGAGGATCAGGGCGACCTCCTGGCCGGTGATCTGCTGCAGAATCGATGCGTATGCCCGGGCTGAGGCGTGGTCGGTAGCGATCACGAGCCCGCCAGCATCTGGGATGTGGTGGCGTACCTCGGTGAGGCGCCGGTCTGCAGCCCGCAAGACCTTCGCGATCCACTCGCCCGCGGGATCGAGCGCGGTGCGCCAGGCCTGCGAGGTGATGTCTTTGGTGTTGCCCTCTCCCAGCCGCGCCTGCATCTCCTCCCCGGCGGAGGTCTGCCAGCGCATCTCCCCCGCATAGACCATGAAGATCACCGGCCGCACGACGCCGTCAGCCAGGGCCCTGCCGTAGCCGTAGTCGTAGTCGGTGCGGGAGATGCGAGATCCGTGGCCCTGTGGTGAATATTCCACAAATGGAATGGTGGCGTCGTCGGAGCGGAACGGGGTGCCGGTCAGCGAGAGCCGCCGCCGCGCCGTGCCGTAGGCATCTCGAATCGCCTCCCCCCAGCTCAGCGCGTCGCCACCGTGGTGCACCTCGTCGAGAATGACCAGTGTGTCCTCACGCTCGGCAAGCAGTCGGTGCTGCACCGGCTTCATGGCGACCTGCGCATACGTCACGGCGACCCCGTGATAGTGCCCGCCGTAGCCGAGGCCGTCGCCGTTCGCGTAGTTCGGATTGATGCGTATCCCTGCGCGGGCGGCGGCATCGGCCCATTGTGACTTCAGGTGCTCGGTGGGCGCGACGACGATGACCTGGGTGATCGTGCGGTTCGCGCGCAGGATCGCCGCCAGACGCAACGCGAAGGTCGTCTTGCCTGCGCCCGGCGTAGCGGAGGCGAGAAAGTCCCGCGGTTGCGTCTCGAGGTAACGATTGATCGCTTCTTCTTGCCACGCACGCAGTGAACCCGCGGTGCCGCGTGCGGCTCGTTCGGGGTAGGCGGGCGGCAGATGTTCAGCTGCACTGGTGCCCGGGAGGTGCAAAGCATCGCTCGAATCGGTCACAACGCCCTAGAATAGCGGTGCCATATCTGCACGCGACACAGACTCAGGGGGCAGCACGGGTGTCTGAAGCTCTTTCGAACGAGAACGTACAGACCACGGCCCACGGAGAAACCGCGGAGCACGTCGGTCACCCCGAGCGAGGCAAGCGGGGTGCACCGAATGAAACCGCGCAGCCGGAGCTGTTGGATTTGCCCTGGTCGCGCTTCGTAGCGATCGGCGATTCCTTCACCGAGGGTGTCGGCGACCCCGAGGCCGACAGCCCGGGGGGTCTACGCGGTTGGGCCGACCGGTTCGCTGAGGTGCTGGGCAGCTACAGCGAGGACTTTGCCTATGCAAACCTCGCGGTGCGCGGGAAGCTCATCCGTCAGATCACCGACGAACAGCTGAGCCCGGCCCTCGACCTGCGCCCAGATCTTGTAAGTGTCTGCGCGGGTGGCAACGATGTGATTCGCCCGGGTTCGGACCCGGACGCCGTCGCTAAGCAACTTGAGTTTGTGCTGCGCAAGCTGCGCGAAACCGGCGCCACGGTGCTGGTGTTCACGGGCGTTGACGTGGCCTTTCAGCCAGTGTTTCGTTCGATTCGTGGCAAGGTCGCGATTTACAACGAGAATGTGCGCAAAGTCGCACAGCGCCACGACTGCATCGTCGTCGACCAGTGGGCGATCGAAGAGTTGCAAGACACCCGATACTGGGCAGACGATCGCTTGCACCTTAATGCGTTGGGGCACCACACGATCGCTCGGGCTGCGCTTGCCGCGCTGAACGTTCCGAACGACCTGCAGCCGCTCGAGCCCCCGCCGCTGCCGCCGCGCAACTGGCGTCGAGCCAGAACCGAAGATGTCGTGTGGGCACGGCAACACCTGGTGCCCTGGGTGATTCGTCGCTTGCGGCAGCAATCGTCTGGCGACCATGTTGTAGCGAAGCGACCCGCTGCCTCCAGCGTGTCCGTGCGCAGGCACGCCGAGCCTGAGTAGGGGCTTGCCGATCCAGTATTCAGTCTCCGCTCAGAGGCACAACTGGCGTACGCTATGAATATGCCGAACCTTACACAGCAGATCGCAGAGACCGTTACTTCCGTTGGCGTGCATGCCGCATATGGCGCGCCAGTCGAGCTCGATGGCACGACCATCGTTCCGGTGGCAATGGTCAGTTACGGTTTTGGAGCTGGCGAGGGAGACGCGGGCAACTCCGGCGAGGGTGCAGGAGGTGGCGGTGGCGGCAGCGCCATGCCGGTAGGCGCGTACGTCACCCGCGACGGGTACACCCGATTCGAGCCCAACACCATCGCGTTGATCGCAGTAGCCATCCCCTTCGTATGCGTCGCCGGGCGCGCACTCGCTCGGGTGATCCGCGCGCTCAAGAAGTAGCGTCGCGAGCGCTGGTTTTTGGGCGCACACATCGCTGGCATCATATGAGTCTCGCTCGAATCATCACGTGCGCATCTACGGTGATGTTGCTCGCGCTCACCGGGTGCGCCCCTGAATCAGTGGTGACCCGAGCTCCCATCGAGGAAGCAACTCCGGCACCCACGGTCACACCCGCCTCGCCGACTCCCGACGAGGCGCGACGCGAGCGTGCCACCGAGATCGTCGGCGGCTGGTCAACCGAGCAGCGCGCGGCCAGCGTCGTCATGGCAACAGTGTCCACCACCGATCCGGCCGTCGCCGGTGCTTTCGTGCAGCAACTCGGCCTCGGCGGATTCATCGTCATGCCCCCGAATGTCTCGGGCGACCCGACGCAGCTCGCGGCGCTGACCGCGGCCCTCACTGCTGACCCGGCGTTGCCCCCGCTCGTCGCCATCGACCAAGAGGGCGGCACGGTTTCTCGCCTGCCCTGGGATCCGGCTCCAGGCGCAGACACGCTCAAGAGTGTGGATCCGGCCGAAACGGCAGCGGCGTTCGCCAGCCGGGCGGTGACACTTGGCGAGGTCGGGGTCACCGTCAACTTCGGCATCGTCGCCGATGTCGCCCCCGACCCGTGGAGTTTCATCTATTCCCGGCAGTTGGGTGTCGGTTTCGACGATGCGGCGGCTCGGGTCACCGCCGCGGTGACCGGCGAGCAGGGCGAGATGCTCGACATCGCCTCCACGCTGAAACATTTCCCCGGGCACGGCGCAGCTCCGGGCGACTCACACTCGGGAGTGCCGACGACGGATCTGCCGCTCGAGGCCTGGCGATCCACCCACGCGATGCCATTTGCTGCGGGAATCGACGCGGGTGCGCGACTGCTCATGTTCGGTCACCTGGCATACATCGCTGTCGATCCCGCCCCCGCTTCGCTCTCCCCCACCTGGCACCAGATCGCCCGTGACGAACTCGACTTCACCGGCGTCATCGTGTCTGACGACCTCGGCATGCTGCTCGATTCCGGTGTGCCCGAATACGCCGATCTCACCGCGGTCACCATTGCGGCCCTCAACGCCGGCACCGATCTGGCCCTGCTCGTGCGCGGCTCGGACACCGCGACGGTGTCGGCGGTTATTGCTGGCATGGTCACAGCCGTCGACTCGGGTACCCTGCCCGCCGAGCGCCTGCGTGAGGCGGCGATCCGCGTCACCGATCTGCGGCTTGAGCTTGCCGGCTGAGCCTCAGTCGCCTCGGTAGACCCAGGGCTCCCGCGAGAGCAGCGCGAGATCGAACCGCGCGAGGAGCTCGCGCATCGTGACGGGCTCGCCCTCTGCAGCGAGCCCGAGCGAGACAGCGAGCATTTCACGCACCCGATCGACGCCGATGCCCGCCTGGTCTAAGTCGCGCAGCGTCACCGCCCCGTCGCGCTTCGCCAGCCTGGCCCCCGCAGCGCCAAGCACCAGCGGCACGTGCACATACTCTGGAGTAGGCAGGCCGAGCAGCCGCTGCAACAAGATCTGTCGGGGGGTCGAGCTCGCGAGGTCGTCACCCCGCACCACCTGATCCACCCCCATCGCCGCATCGTCGACGACCACAGCGAGGTTGTAGGCAACCGCGCCGTCTCCCCGACGAAGCACGAAGTCGTCGACGATCCCCGTCACCGTGCCGAGGAACAGATCCACGAAGCTCGTCTCGCGCGCACCTTCGGGTGCACGCAGCCGGATGGCGGGTAGTCGGGGCGCGATTTCGATCCGAGCAGCGGCCCGCTCGTCATCACTGCGGTCACGGCAGGTGCCCGGGTACGCACCGGGCGGGGCGTGCGGCGCCGAGGGTGCCTCCAGGATCTCGCGGCGGGTACACGTGCACTCGTAGACCAGGCCCGCGTCCAGCAGCTGCGCGATCGCCGCATTGTGCGCGGGTGCCCGATCACTCTGAATCACCGGCTCGCCGTCCCAGTCGAGACCGAGGGCCCGAAGATCAGCAAGTTGGCGGATCGCCGCACCCGCGTCGCGGGCGCGGTCGAGATCCTCGATCCGCATCAGGAAGGCACGATTGCTGGACCGCGCACACAGCCAGGCGAGCATCGCCGTGCGGAGATTGCCGAGGTGGAGGTCGCCGGACGGACTCGGTGCGTACCGGCCGGCTCCGTGTTCCATGGAGACATCCTTCCACAGTGACAGAATGAACCATGCCCACCAGAGCTCAGAATGCGGCCATGCCGTTCGAAACGTCGGCAACGAACCCCATCGACCGCGCCGTCGACAGCCCACACTTTGTTCCTGCAGTGCCGAACGAGAGGTGGCATCCGCTCGATTCGGTCGCCGAGCGCCTCGAGGCGGGTCGTCGGCTGCGTAGCCGTGTGCCGCGCCGTTCGCTCGCGCAGATGACGGCGGGTCGGCGCGATCCACTGGCGATTCTTGACGAACAGAACGCGACCCGCGTGCCCGAGCTGGTGCCGCTGCGTGCCGAGCGCATGGCGGCGAGCCCGTTCGCCTTCTATCGGGGTACGGCGGCAATCATGGCGGCGGATCTCGCGGCCGACGTTCACAGTGGTATCGTGATGCCCGCGGGCGGCGACGCGCACGTGGCGAACTTCGGCTTCTACGCCTCGCCGCAGCAAACGCTCGTGTTTGACCTGAACGATTTCGACGAGGCGGCGTGGGCGCCGTGGGACTGGGATCTCAAGCGACTCATCACCAGCGTGATCATTGCGGGGCAGGCGACCGGCCGCAGCGAGGAGGCGACCAGTGCGGCCGCGCTCGGTGCGGTGCGAGCGTACGCGGTGACGTTGCGAGCAAGCACGCGGCTCAGCCCGAGGGCACGCTACTACCAGCATTTCGACGCGGCGGCTGGTCTCGAGTCGTTGGAGCCGGAGTCGGCGCGTGCACTTCGCAGGGCCATCAGGCAAGCGAAAAGGCGCACCGGCGAGCGTGCGGCGAAAAAGCTCACCACGGTCGACCCCAGCGGTCGGCTGCGCTTCGTGGAACACCCGCCCACGATGGTCAGGTCTGACCCCGAGATGCAGCAGCGCGTGCACCATCACTTTCGGCGCTATCTCGAGAGCGCCAACACCGATATCCGACTCCTCATGCGCAACTACGCCGTCTCGGATTTCGCTCGGCGCGTCGTGGGTGTCGGGAGCGTCGGCACGCGTTGCGCCCTGCTGCTCCTGCAGGATGGCGATCAGCACCCCCTGATCCTGCAGTCGAAAGAGGCGAATCGTAGCGTGCTCGAGCAGTACGGCAAGATCCCGCAGCCCCGGGTGCTGCGGGAGACTGTCACCGAGCACGGTCAAGGCGGGCGCGTGGTGGCCATGCAGCGGATCCTGCAGTCCGTCTCCGACCCGTTCCTAGGGTACCTTCGCGGCGAAGGGGTCGACGTATACGTGCGCCAGTTCCACGACATGAAGGGCGGGATCGACGCGGAGACGCTCGAGGATGAGCCGTTCCTGACCTATGCGCAGGCGTGCGCGGTGACGCTGGCCCGCGCACACAGCCAGTCGCCGTTCTCGGTGATCGCGAGCGGCTACGTGGGCGGTGGGCGGGCGCTCGGCGAGGCGCTCCTCGAGTGGGGGCACGCCTATGCGGCGCTCTCCCACGCCGACTACGAGAAGTTCGTTGCGGTGGCGGGAGCGGCTCCCACAGCCGCCGCATCCACCGCCACGACCGCGCCTATGCACACCCCCTAGCCGAGGAAGATGTCGGGAAACAGCTCGCTGTCTGGCGTACCCGGTACGGCGGCGTAACGGGCGAAGTCGGTGACCCCGGCGGCCTCCAGCACGTCCTCGACGATCAGCGTCTGCCCGGTACGCTCGCTCGCGGGTGCTGTGAGTACCGCGTACGCCGCGTCGGCGTAGATCTCGGGCGTGCGCGAGGCGGCCATCACCCGGTCGCCACCCAGCAGGTTCTGAACCGCGGCGGTCGCGATCGTAGTGCGCGGCCACAGCGTGTTCGCGGCGATGCCGTCACCCGCGAACTCTGCCGCGAGGCCGAGCGTCGCGAGCGTCATCCCGTACTTCGCGAGCGTGTAGCCGGTGTGTGCTCCGAGCCACTTGGGGTTCATATTCACTGGCGGCGAGAGTGAGAGAATGTGCGGGTTTTCCGCATCGCGAAGCGCCGGGATCGCCGCCCGCGACAGCATAAACGTGCCCCGCGTGTTGACGTCTTGCATGAGGTCGTACTTCTTCGGCGCAAGATCGAGCGTGCGCGAGAGGTCGATCACGCTCGCGTTGTTGAGCACGATGTCGATGCCTCCAAACACCCTCACCGCCTGCGCGGCGGCTCCGGCCACGTCTTCATCGCTGCGCACGTCACCCAAGATGGGCAGTGCGTTGCCGCCAGCCGCCCGAATCGCATCGGCGGCCGTGTGGATCGTGCCCTCGAGCTTGCGGTGCGGCGTATCGGTCTTTGCGAGCATGGCAATGTTCGCGCCATCGGCGGCTGCGCGCAGCGCGATCGCGAGGCCAATGCCCCGGCTACCGCCCGACATGAGCAGGGTTTTTCCTTTGAGACTCACTGAGGTCCCCTTTCGACATTTCGATTCTGTCAGTCGTGGCAGAATCGTTCTATGCGCATTCTCTCGATTCAGAGCTCAGTTTCCTACGGCCACGTCGGCAATTCGGCCGCCGTGTTTCCGCTGCAGCGCATGGGCCACGAGGTGATGCCGGTCTATACCGTCGTGTTCTCGAATCACACGGGCTACGGATCCTGGGGTGGGCCGCTGCTCACCGGCGACAACGTGCGCGACATTGTGCGCGGCATCGACGATCGCGGCGGACTGAACGACGTGCAACTCGTGCTCTCGGGGTATCAGGGCGGCAACGACATCGGCGACGCGATTCTCGACGCGGTCGCGCTCGTGAAGCAGCGCAATCCCGAAGCCATCTATGCGTGCGACCCGGTGCTGGGCAGCGCCACATCCGGCTGCTTCGTCGCGCCCGAGGTGCAGTCACTCATTCGCGATCGCGTGGTGCCGCAGGCTGACCTCATCACCCCGAATCAGTTCGAGCTCGGGTTCATCACGGGCACCGATCCGCTCACGCTCGAAGACACGCTGGCCTCAGTGGATCAGGTTCGCGCCCGCGGCCCCCAGACCGTGCTGGTGACGAGCGTGATGCGCCCCGACCGGCCCGAGGGCACGATCGAGATGCTGGCCGTCAACGGCGAGGGCGCGTGGATCGTGCAGACCCCGCACCTGCCGTTCAAGGCGAACGGTTCGGGCGACGTGACGACGGCGCTGTTCGCGACGCTGCTGCGCGAGTCCGGCGACGTAGCGGGCTCGCTGGCGCGTACCGCCGCGAGCGTGTTCGAACTGCTCGAGAACACCATCAACTCGGGCGAGCGCGAGCTGCAGCTGATCGAGTCGCAGGAGGCGTATGTGCGTCCGAAGCACACCTTCGAGGTGCGCCGGGTTCGCTAGCGGATCACGCGCGTTCGCCCCTGCCGCGCGCCCGGGCCCTGCCGCGCGCCCGCGCCCCTGCCGCGCGCCACGTAGAGTAGGGCGCTAGTGGTTGCTTCAACTCCGTGAAGCAACCACTAGCGCCCTACCCAGAACCGGCGAAAGGGATCCACACACCGGCGAAAGTGATCCACACACCGGCGAAAGCGATCCACGCACCGGCGGCGTGGACTCACGCACCGGCGAGGCCGACCTACGCGCTCGCCGGCCGCTTCGAGCGGATCACACCCGCGCGGGTGAGCAGTAGGTACAGCTCGCAGCCGAGGCAGAAGCCCACGGTCGCGTTGAGCGCGGCAGCGAGGAACGCGGCGGCACCGGCGATCACGAGCGCCCATGGCACGCCCGCGAGGTGCAGCACCAGCCCCACGCCGACGACGAAGAGGCCTACGCCCTGCGCGAAGCGCGGCGGCCTGGGGTCTTCCCACTCGGACGGCGCGGCAAGCTTCGGCTGCACCACACCGCGGAACAGCGCCTGAATGGGCTGAGTACCAGGCGACACGAGCGACCAGGTGAAGAGCACCGCGACGATGGCGAGCACGAGGAATCCCGGGTCGAGGGCCCGCTGCGCCAGCGAGGCAGCACCCAGCGAACCCTCAGTTGAGACACCGATGAGCGCGAGAAACACGCCAACAAGCAGCAGCACCGACGTGATGGCCGCGCCGAAGCGAGGCGCGCGCGCGTCGATGGATCCCTGCGGCCTGGCTCCCTGACCGGTGGCGACCGCCTGTGCTTCGTGACTATCGTGCGACACTGAGGCCTCCGGTGATTGAGTCGAGTTCGTGTGAGAGTGACTGCCGGCTGATCGCACCGCTCAGTCGCGTGCGGGGGCGGCCCGCCTCGTCGAGCACCAGCACAGTCGGCGTCTGCAGCAGCTTGAACTCGCTCGCGAGCTCGGGTCGGTGGGTGACGTCGACGTGAACGAAGGCCACCCCCGGCTGCTCCTCAACGAGGCCCGAGATGGTTCGCTGCACGCCCGGGCACCTCGAGCACATCTCAGTGCTGAACTGCACGATGGTCGCGCGCGCGCCGAGGCGATCGAGGCCGAGAGAGGCAACGTCAACTCGCGCCTCCCCCGAAACGGTCCGGGCCCGTTCGGCATTGCGTTTCAGAAACACGCCGAGCCCTCCAGCCGACAACACCAGCGCGCCGAGCACGGTCAGTGCGAGAGTGACATCCATGCGTTCAAGGCTAGGGGCCAGAGGCGATCCGCCCAAGCGAACGCGTCACAATTGGCAATAATTACCATAACTTCACAGCATATGTTGAAGATCGCTCGGATCTTCAACCCGGTCATCCGGTCGGGTGTTGCCGCATGGTGTTATCTGCGAACGAGTACGTAACTGCTGCCGTCAAGGTTGTTGATCCAGACCATGGTGTTTTCGTCCATGAGCATGACGTCAAAACCAGGATGGGGCGCGGGCGGGCTGATTCTGTTGTCTGTGATCGTGATGAGCGTCGGTTGCTCTGCTTTGTCGGTGATGCCAGGAATGTCTTGGCAGTAGATCATCTCGTTCTCAGAGGGAAAAATGTACCTGATGTCACCAGATACCGGCTTCATTCCGCCACCGTCGTTGACATGAGTGTGTTGCCACGCCCCCACAATGCCGGGAACGAGGCTATCGGGTTGCCGACCCGGCATTTCTCCCGACCAAGTAGCTGGACCAACATCCCACCCGCAACTCGCCTCCTGCGAGACTGCGTTTGGCTCAGTTTCTACCGGGGCAGCCGTGGCGGATTCCGGTGCCGAGGTCGGAGTGGTGCCGGTACTACTCTCAGGAGTTTCAACGAGTGCAGGTTCGCTGGCGCAGCCAAACAGTAGGCCCGAAACGATCACAGGAATGACTAGCACGAGGTGCTTCCGCTTGATCAACATGGGCGTCTCCCCCGCTTCACGTCGGCTAATAACGAGCTTTCACCGATTCGTATGCCGACGATAACACGGAAGGAATTGTCACAATAGGGCAATCTCCGGTAGCACTCGGAACTCGATGCTTCAGTCCGAGACGACCTGGTTCTTTCCCGCGCGTTTCGCCGCGTAGAGCCGCGTGTCTGCGAGGCTGACCAAGTCGGTGTGCGATCCACCTGTCGCGCTTGCGACCCCCGCGCTGATGGTGAGGCGAATTCCGTCGTTGAAGGTGTGCGCTTCAATGGCGGCGCGGATGCGCTCGCTAATATCGGCGGCCTGCGACACCTCCGTATCGGGAAAGATGACCAAGAATTCTTCGCCGCCGTATCGACCGGCAAGATCCCTTGAGCGGACACCCTCCGTGAGTAACCCGGCAATCGTGGTGAGTACCTGGTCACCGGCGAGGTGACCGTGAGTGTCGTTGACGACCTTGAAGTTGTCGATGTCGAACATCGAAACCGCAACTGGCACTGGCTTCTCGTCGGCATCGGCGAGCAAGCTGGTGAGCCTCTCCATCAGCGTGCGGTGATTCGCGATGCCAGTGAGACCGTCGGTGCTTGCCCGGTGCTCAAGTCGTTCGTTTTGGTCAGCGAGATCCCGTTCGTGCTGCTCCAAGAGTTTTACGTTGTGCAGCTCAAGCTCACGTATGCGCTCGATCAATTGCTCTCTGGTGTGATGAGCGAAGTCCATGCGGCGGTTCCATTTCCCCTGGTAAACCTCACTAATTTCCCACTCACCCCATAGACGACTCATCGGAGTGTCGGGAGCCTGCCAGTATTTCGTGGAGTTTAGGGGTCGAAATCAGCGCTATTCGCCAAAGTCCTCGGGGTTCACCGTGTCGAGAAATGAGCGGAACTCCTCCAGCCGCTCCTCTTCGTCACCCTCCCCCGGCTCGCCAGACTCATCAGGCCGAGAGGTGACGGTGTCTTCTATTCCAGCTTCTTCCAGCACCGCGTCAGCGACGTGCATGGGGGCTCCGGTGCGCGAGGCGAGGGCGATGGCATCAGAAGGTCGCGCGTCGACAACGTGCTCACCATCGGCACCTTCGAGGTACACCACCGCATAGAACGTGCCGTTGTCAATACTCGTGATCTCGACGCGGTCGACCCGGGATCCGAGTGCGTCGATCACCGAACGCAGCAGGTCGTGCGCGAGTGGACGGGGCATGTGCACGCCCTCAACCGCCACGAGGATCGAGGTGGCCTCCTGTTCACCGATCCAGATGGGCAAGATCTTGCCTTCGCCCGGCTCCGCGTCCTTCGGTTTCAGCAGGATCACCCGCTGTCCGCTTGAATCGATCGCTACGCCGATGACGTGCACTTCACTCAAGAGCATCTCCCCTCGCTGGCGATGGCAGGTTCGGTATGACCCAGACTACGCCTCTCGGACGTGGGCGAACAGGTCGGTGCTGAGGTACCGCTCACCGGTGTCGCAGAGCATCGTGACGATCGTCTTGCCAGCGTTCTCGGGTCGCTCGGCCAGTTCCTTGGCGGCCGCTAGGTTCGCACCGCCCGAGATGCCCACGAGCAGCCCTTCGCGCGCAAGTGCCGCCCTGGCGGTTTCGATGGCGAGATCCTGCGGAATGCTGAGGATCTCATTTGCGAGCTCAATCTCGAGCACCGGAGGGAACCCGTTGCCGCCGATGATGCCCTGGATCTTGTGTGGATGAAACTCCCCGCCCGTGAGCACGGGCGCCTCTGCGGGCTGCACCGCGACGAGTTGCACATCCGGATTCTGCGAACGCAGGTAGCGTCCCACGCCCGTCAGGGTGCCGCCGGTGCCGACGGTCGAGACGAACATGTCGATCTTTCCCTCGGTGGCATTCCAAATCTCGGGGCCGGTGGTGCGCTCGTGCACGGCCGGGTTGGCATCGTTGCCGCCCTGCCCAGACAGGAAGGCACCCGGGGTGCGTTCCAGGATCCGGCCGGCCTCCTGGTTCGCACCTGCCATTGCCTCGGGTCCGGGGGTAAGCACCAACTCGGCGCCGAGCGCGCGCAGCAGGGTGCGGCGTTCCTGCGAGACGTCATCGGGCATCACAATGATGACCTTGTAGCCTTTGACCGCGCCGATCCAGGCGAGAGCGATGCCGGTGTTCCCGCTCGTCGCCTCGAGGACCGTGCCACCGGGCTTGAGACGCCCGTCGGACTCAGCCGCCTCAACGATCGAGAGTGCCGTACGATCCTTGATGCTGCCGCCCGGGTTGAACGCTTCAAACTTGCCCAGCACCCGTGCGCCGCCCGGGGCGACGAGACGGTTGATTTGCACAAGCGGTGTCGCGCCGACGAGCTCGGTCACGTCCTTCGCGATCTGCGGCTTCGACACTGTGCTCATGTGGTTCGCTGTCTCCTTCGGGGTCGCGAGTCGCCGCCCAGACAGCGACATACACACTATGTTCTCAAACTTCAGCACGCCCCCGCCACGAACCGCGTAACGCGGGGTCATGCGCGGAACGCGGTTTCCTCAATCCGGCGGGAGTCCGAGCGCACAGAATCCGCGAACCGGCAGGCCGCACCACAAACGAGCACATCGAGATCTACCTGTCGGGTGCATTCCGCGCCACCCGCAGCCGATATTCTTTGCGAGTGACTGACTCCACGACCCGCAGCAACAGACTCGAACGCGCTCTGCTCTCTGAGGGCGCGATCTATGGCCTCGTTCTCGTCGCAGGCATGATCGTGGTGAGTCGAAACCTCGCGGGTAGTTCCTGGGATGCGCTGAACACCGTGCTTGCTACGGTGGTCGTTTTCTATGCTGCACACGTCTTCGCAGACACGCTGACCGGCCTCACTGCCTCGGACGGCCACAAGCGCACGTTCAGAGAGTCGTTTCGCCACGCGATTCGCCGCTCTTTCGGCATGCTGGGTGTCGCTGTGGTGCCGGTGGTCGTGCTCGCGCTCGGGGTGACGGATGTGCTCGATGACGGAGATGCCGTGTGGCTGGCTCTGTACGTCGATGTCGCGTTGCTGGGTGCCGTCGGGTGGTGGATCACCGCCACCCGCTCCCCGAGTTTTTGGGTGCGGGCGGGCGGTGCCATACTCACCGGCGCGTTCGGCGGGATCCTGATCCTCCTTAAGGCCCTGATCCACCACTGAGCACGAACGGCGCGTGCGCCGAACCACGAAGCACTCGCCGAACACCGCGACCAGTCGGTCTGATCGGCTGCCTCCTGCCCCCGCGGCTCAGCCGCAGGATTCGAGTGCGAAGTCGAGGCGTTCGGCACCTTCGGGCACCGGGTACGAGAAATGCCACCATTCTTGCGGATACGGCGCGAAGCCAGCGTCGATCATCGCCTCGCGCAGCACCGTGCGGTGCTGGAACTGTTGGGGTGTGACACCGTCGAACTCGTAGTGCGAGCGCTCGTCGAAGAGATCGAACGCGCCGCCCATGTCCAGTGGATCGCCACTCGCCAGGGAGACGAGCGTCAGATCAACGGTGCCTCCGAGCGAGTGTCCAGATTGCTCGGCGATGTAGCCGAGTGCGAAGAGTTGCGCCTTTTCGAGGCTCGGGTAGTACACCTCGCGCGTGCGATCATCATCAGTTTGCGACCAGGCAACGAAATCGGCGACCGCTCGGGTGGGGCGGAAGGCATCGAAAACCAGGAGGCCGAGACCTTTCTCGGCGAGCGATGCCTGCACGTCGGAGAGCGCCTCGGCCGCGTCGGCGCGCAGCACCGCGGTGCCCGCGCGTTCGTACCCGTCGACGGCCTCGCCGGTGAAGTTATCGGTGGTCGCGTACTTGAGGTCGACACTAATCGACCTGTCGACGGTGTTGAGATACGCGAAGCCGTCGGGCAGCACTGGGCAGCTGGCAGGATCGACGGTCGCGGGTGTCGGGGCGACCCCTGCGGAGCTCGCGATCTCGGGCGACGTTGCCGCGCAGCCCGTGACGGCAAACGCTCCGGCAAGCAGGAGGGCGGTGAGAGAGGCGGACGCGGGAGAAATGAGGCGGATTCGGCGCATATTCTCACGGTAGGTCATGGTGTGTCGCTCTCTACCGAGGCACCCCGAGGTTCCTTCCGCCGGAAGACCGCGTTGCCTGCGGCAGATGCCTTCCCTTTCACCGCGCCCCCGAAGGCCGATAGGCCACCACCCGCTGCCTTCAAGGCCTTCATCGCACGCGAGGGTTCACCCTCGATCTTCTCTGGCTTACGGAATTCGCGCAGAGACTCAGGAAACTCGAGTGGCGTTTCCGGAAACGCGACATGCGCGGCTTTCACCACGTCGCGCCCGAACGTGAGGCTACCGAGTCCGCCGATGACTGCTCCTATCCCAAAGGGCACCGCCTTGCCCAGCATCCCGGCCCCGAACCGCGCGCTCTCCTGGAGCGCCTGGCGCACGAGCACCGTGGCGAGCGGCGCGAGCGCCGAGTCGGGCAACTGCTGAGTCACGACGGTTCCCCACCCGCCCGGAATCACCCTGCCAAGTGTGCCCTCGGCCACGCTGCGCGCCTGATCCACACTGCCGGCCCCCGCAGCCTGCGCAACGAGCTTTGCAACCTTACTCTGTGACTTCTGCCCAAGCAGCATGCCGAAGATGAGGGGGCGGGCCCGATCCGCATCGCGCACCTCGATGCCATGCAGTTCACTGGCTGCGAGCACATAGAGCGCGCTGGTTTCGGCGAAGAACACGAGGTCGGCGACCCCCAGCCCGAGCGCCAGCGGAATGCCGACTGCGGGGATCGCGGCGGAGGCCCCCACCCCGGTACTCGTCGCGGTCACGGTTGTCACGTACCGCTTCTCGAGTTCTCTGAGGATCTGTGCGGGAGTTGCGTGGGGCTTCTCCCGGCGCAGCGACTTCAGTAACTCGAGCACCACCGGTCGCTGTACCGAGATCGCCTGGAAGAGCCTGGCCTGCATCCACTCGGAGCGGGAGAGATTGCCCGCGGGTTCCGTCACGACTTCGAGCGGCCTGTGACCCGCAGGTGTGGGAGGGTTTGCACCGGTGTTGGTCATGTGAACTCCGATCAGAGGCCGCAGGTACGGGATCCCATGCGCGTGCGGTGCAACTGACACTACCGAAGGCTGTATTCCCCGGCGCTCCTTCGGGTTCCGTTAGTAGTGGTCGCGTGCCTGCAAGATGACGATGTGGGTATCGGTCACGAGGTAGACGAGACGGTTCGCATCATCGATGCGCCGCGACCATGCACCAGCAAGGATGTGCTTCAGTGGCTCGGGTTTCCCGATACCGGTGAAGGGATCGCGAATCAGATCGGCGATGAGTGCATTGACTCGTCGAAGTGTCTTCCGATCCTGCGATTGCCAGTACGTGTAGTCGTCCCACCCGTGCCGGTCGAAGGCGAGTTGTCGGGTCACGCTTCGAGCAACTCGTGGGTTTCAAATTCACCCCGCCGCGCGCGCTCAAGAGCCGCGAGCAGTCGCTCGGCACCCTTCGCGTTACGCAACAGATAAGCGGTCTCTGTCATCGCATCGTAGTCATCTTTAGAAAGAATCACGGCATTACCGTGTTTCGACACGACCTCAACCGGGGCATGATCGTCATTCACTTGCTGGATCAGGCCGAACAGGTTTCGCCGAGCCTCTGTCGCAGTTATTGCGGTCATCGCGACTCCAATCATTAGTGGTACCACAAAGCGTACCACTACAGGGCGCTCAGAAACCCGTCTACCGCCAGCCGAGCCCCGGAGCCACCTCCGTCAGAATCGCCTCCAGCACGTGCGCGTTGTAGTCGACCCCAAGCTGGTTCGGTACGGTCAGCAGCACGGTGTCGGCGGCAGCAATCGCCTCGTCGCCGCGCAACTGCTCGATCAGCGCGTCCGGCTCATCTGCGTACGAGCGCCCGAACACCGAGCGCGTTCCACCGATCATCCCGAACTGATCATCGCGGTCACCCCCGCCGAGGAAGTACTTGCGATCCGTGTCGTTGGTGATCGCAAAGATGGATCGCGACACCGACACCCGCGGCTCAAAGCCATGGTCGTGCTTCGCCCACTCCTCACGGAACGCCTCGATCTGCTTCCGCTGCTGCACGTGGAAGGGCTCACCCGACTCATCGTCTTTCAGCGTCGACGACATGAGGTGCATGCCCTGCTGCGCGGCCCAGCGAGCCGTCGCGTCGGAACCGGCGCCCCACCAGATGCGCTGGCGCAGACCCTCCGAGTACGGTTCGATGCGCAAAAGACCGGGCGGATTGGGGAACATCGGCCGCGGGTTCGGCTGCGCGAACTGCGCACCAGAGAGCACCTGCAGTGCCACCTCGGTGTGCCGGCGGCCCATGTCGGCGTCAGTCTCCCCCTCGGCGGGTGCGAACCCGAAGTACCGCCACCCGTCAATAACCTGCTCGGGTGATCCACGCGAGATACCGAGTTGCAACCGGCCGCCCGAAATGAGGTCTGCAGCACCGGCCTGCTCGGCGAAGGCGAGCGGGTTCTCGTAGCGCATGTCGATCACGCCGGTGCCGATCTCGATGCGCGAGGTGCGCGCGCCGACCGCCGCGAGCAGCGGAAACGGCGACCCGAGCTGCCGGGCAAAGTGATGCACCCGAAAGTACGCGCCATCGGCCCCGAGCTCCTCGGCCGCAACCGCCAGGTCGATGCTCTGCAGCAGCACGTCAGACGCGGTCTGCGCCGCCGACGTGGGGTGCGGGGTCCAGTGCCCAAATGACAGAAAGCCGATGTTTTTTCTCACGCACCCCTCAACCACAGACAGTGGATCCGCATTCCCTGAGCAATTACGCGCCGTCGGCCTGTGTCTCCCCGCGTCGCACCCTGCTACTCCCCCGCCAGCTCCCCGTCCGCATCCCGCAGCTCGGCGAACTTCGCCACCATCGTCGGATTCCCGCGCGTCAGCTTCTTGATCGTCAAATCCTGCGCCTTGTTGTTGGCAAGCCGCAGGTTGTTCTCCGAGCCGAGCAGCGACTCCTTCACCTTGTTCAGCCGCGCGATCGCCTTGTCGATCTCCTCGATCGCGGTGTTGAACTGTCGCGATGCCAGGTCGTAGTTGCGCGCGAAGCCGGTCTTGAACGTGTCGAGGTGATTCTCGAAGTTCGTCACGTCGATGTTCTGCGCTTTCACGAGCGCGAGCTCCGACTTGTAGGCGAGCGAGCTCATCGCGGCGTTGCGCAGCAGCGTGATGATCGGAATGAAGAACTGCGGCCGCACCACGTACATCTTGGGGTAGCGGTGCGAGACATCGACGATGCCCCCGTTGTAGAGCTCGCTCTCGGGTTCGAGCAGCGAGACGAGCACCGCGTATTCGCAGCCCTTCTCGGTGCGATCGCGATCCAGCTCTTTGAGAAAATCTTCGTTCTTGCGCTTGGTCGCCGTCTCGTCGTTCTCGTTCTTCATCTCAAACATGATCGACACGATCTCGGTGCCGGCGGCATCGCTTTCGCGAAAGATGAAGTCGCCCTTGCTGCCGCTGCGCGCGTCGTTGTCTTTCTCGAAGTAGGCGGTCGGAAACGCCATCGCACGCACCCGGTTGAACTCGGTCTCGCAGTGCTGCTCGAGGGTTTCGCCGACCATCTTGGTCGAGAGCCGCGCCTTCATGTCGCGCAGCCGTTCGATCTCGTCGTTGCGGTCTTTCAGCTGAATCTCATAGCGCTCCTTGAGCGACTTTTCGGCGAGTTCCTTCTCCAGGGTTGCGCGCTCGAGGTCGTTGCGCAGTGCGTCGCGCTGCTTCTCGACCGCAGCGAGTGACTCGGTGAGCTCGAGCTTCTTCTCGATCCCGTACGCGTCGAGCTGCGCCTGGAGGGCCTGGATCTCGGCTTCCTTCGCGGCGGCGCTCGCGTGCAGACTCTGCGCGAGCTTGGCCTCGGCGAGCTCGACGGCGGTGCGCTTCTCCTGCTCGGCAAACTCGAGGCGTTCGCGCATGAGCCGCTCGAACTCGCTGTCGCGCACCTGCTTGGCGATGTCGGCATAGCCGGCCTCGTCGATCTTGAACGCCTTCTGGCAGTGCGGGCACTTGATTTCATGCATGGGTCTAGGTCACTTCGTTTCGTCGCCTGGCCCGCTCGCCGAAGCGGTCAAGCGCGGTGAGTACCTCGGGTGCGTGCCAGATTCGGTTGCGCCTGCCCGAGTTGGTCTGGTGCAGCGCGCCACCATCAACGAGCCGGTTAATGGCGGATTGGGCGGCGACTTCGGAGACGCCGAGTTCAGTGGCCACAATTCTCGCGGTGACCACAGGTTGTCGCAGCAGCAGCTCAGGCAGCTTGGCCCCCGCTGAATCGCGTCGCGAGGGAATCTCCGACTCCCAACGCTCGGCGACGTCACGAAGCTCGGAGACAAGTGCGCGGCCGTTCTGCACCGCAGCGAATACCGCGTGTGAGACGACCGTGACGATCGCGCCCGGGTCGCCGGCACGATATTCGGTGAGCGCGTCAAAGTAGCGGCTCGTCTCTCGCAACAGGCCAGCCGAGACAGGCACCGTCACGTTGCGCGTCAGCCCTCCGTGACGCAGCATGCTGTGCAACAAGGCACGGCCGGTGCGACCGTTGCCGTCGGGGAACGGGTGGATCGTCTCAAACTGGGCGTGGGCGATCGCGCTGTGTGCGAGCAGCGGAATGTCGGTCCGACTGGCGAACTCCACGAGGTCGGCCATGAGCGCGGGCACACGTTCGTGGTGCGGCGGCACGAACGACGCAGCATGTGGCGAGAGGTGGCCTCCGCCGATCCACACCTGCTGATCTCGAAAGCGGCCGACGAAGGTGGGTTGGCTCTCACCGAGCAGCGTCTCGTGCATGGCAATGATCGAGCTCTCACTGAGGTCATCTGAGAGTTCCAGCGCGGCGCGCATTGCCCGCACGTTTGCCACGACGAGACGTGCATTGCCCGAGTCGGAGGCACCAATCTCGGCAAGGGCAACCTGCTTGGCGCTCGAGGTGAGGTGCTCAACCTCGGAGCTCGAGGCAGATTCGGTGCGCAGCAGAATTGAGGCAAAGGGCGCAGCGACTAAGCCCGCCTCGGTGTCAAACCGTGTCAGTTCTCGACTGGCATCGTCGGCCAGCGCCTGCACGTCGGGGGCGAGCACAGCTCGTGCGTCACGAATGAAGGGAGGCACGGCGGCCTGGTAGTCGCCGCGTGCCTGGCGCAGCGCACGACGCGATGCGACTTCGTCTCCGCTGCGCTCCCAAGGGCGCGGCTCAGTCTCGATTGCCGGCCACGAGCCATCTGTATTCGCGTCTCCGGTTCGCTTATCCTGAACCATAATCCCACCTTACCAAAGGTTAATTGAATAAACCTTGGCAAGGCGCGTACGTCTTCGACCATGATCGAGCGAAACCACGCTCGACGGCACCGGGCTGACACAATCGCGGGCGCTCAGAGCGTGGCCGGCCACAGTCACACTGGGATCGCGCCAACAAACACCAGGGCGAAGAGAATGATCGCCGCAGCAAGCAACGCGGTAATGATGCTCAGCACCAAGCCTGTGACCGCGATCCCTCTCGCCTGTTCTTTCCGGAGGGCGAGCACACCCAGAATGATCCCGACCACCCCGGCCACCAACGCAGCAACAAGGACACCCCCACCGGCCATGGTGAAGAAGAAGACGAGGGTCAGCACGACCGCCACTGCGCCAGCAACTAGCGTTAGGGTGGACAAGAGTTTTGAGGTGGGTGTCTGCACGATTCTCCAAATTTAGCTTTAGTCCAAACTTTAGGTTAACCGCAATCACGAGCGTCGCCGAGAAGCGAGTCGGGGATTCGCCAATCGGGCTGCAGTGGTCAGCGCTGAGAACTGTCCTCGCGCCCGTTGCCCGCATCACCGAAGTTGCCGACAACGTCACTCATCAGCCGAAACTCCTTGCTCGCCCAACGCTTTCTGCAGTGCGGCCAGTGCCTCCGCACCGAAGGCCACCAGCGTCACGTCTTCCACACTCGTCGAGGTACGTCGAATCGTCTCGACCGCCGCTACGGCGGCTTCGTCGAGCGGCCATCCAAATACCCCCGCGCCGATCAGCGGAAACGCCACCGACCGCGCACCAAGTTCATCGGCCACTGCCAGCGCCCGCGCGTAACACGATTCCAGCAGCCCGCGATCGGTCTGCCCGCTGCGCCGGTCAGGCCCAACGGTGTGGATCACCCAGCGCGCGGGCAACTCCCCAGCCGTGGTCCACCCGGCGTCGCCCGTGGCGAGGCCGTTCGGAAACCGCTCAATGCAGTCGCGCAGCACCGCGGGCCCACCGGCCCGGTGAATCGCACCATCGACCCCGCCGCCACCGCGCATGCGGGTGTCCGCCGCGTTCACTACCGCGTCGACCGCAAGCGTCGTGATGTCACCCTGTACCAGTGTGATCTCGGGCAAACGGGGAGTTCCACCGCTGTTCAGATTCGTAACATCCATAACCCTGAGTTCCTTCCTGCCCAAACTCAACCGCGCAAGTCCTTACTCGAACGGATCGATATCTCTCCACGCGTATCCGAGACCAGAGCTACGGGCTGCTTGTCTCACGGCCTGGCTGGCTGAGTACTTACGGCCGCGTCGATCACCGTGCGCGACGAGCAGTTCTGCGCGAGCCAGAGCACCAAGATCCCGTGACGCGGTCTGCTCTTTGATCGGTTCGCCCGCATCCGTAAGGGCCGCCATATACCTCGCGCGGGTGACGGTTCCGTCATACATGGCACCGTACAGCGCCTGAGCTGTACGGTCAGGGAGCTGAGCATCGATGATGAGCTCGTCCATTTTCGCCGCTGCTTCAGCCGAAGACGCGATACGCTGCTTCCGCTCAAGCGCCTGGTTCAGATGCGCCGTGAGCATGAAGCGAATCCAAGGGCGCGCCAGTTCCGGGTCATAGTCTGCATCACTCCAATCGCCCTGACCAACCTTGGCGAGCACATCGTAGTACGCCTGGGTTCGCCTGCCCAGATACTCTTCGATCGTCAGAAAGACCGGCGCGAACTCTCCGTATGCTCCGAGCATCAGACTCTGCAACACTCGAGCAAGACGACCATTTCCGTCCTTGAATGGGTGGATCAGCACAAAGTTCAGGTGCAGCATCGCGGCCTGAATCAGGTCGTCTTCTCCAGGCCCCGACATCGCGCACAGCTGCCTGATGAGATCTGGAACCTCGCCTGCTGGCGCACCCTCGTGCACGATGTCCCCAGTTCGCTCTTCTTGCACGTACACCGGTCCAGGGCGAAACCTCCCGGGCCACTTGGTCATGTCATACGAAGTAGTGATGAAGTGGAGACTGCGCACAAGCATCGGGCTCAGCGCGAACTCGCTCTTGGCGAGCTGCAGCACAAACGTTATCGCCTGCTGATACCCCGCGAGCGCTTGCTCCGTCACGTCGTCTATAGCCGCGGGCTTCTCACCGGCGGCAATAGCGTTGATGTCGTCAACGCTGGCGTTGATTCCCTCAATAGTGTTCGAGCCTTGCACGTTCCGCGCGAAGGTTGTGCGCCGTAGCGCCCCGTTCCACCGGTTGCCCTGCCGCAGGTGGAACTTCAGTTCTTCGTTGAGCTTCTCGATCTCATCACGCACTTCTCGCTCGTGCGCATCGAGCGGGGGTGCGATAAACATGATGTAATCTCCCAATAATGATGTTAATTAAATGTCAATCCTACTCCAGGTCTGACTTTAAATAAACATCATCATCATCATAAAAGCAGGAGCGGTGAGCAACGAAAACACGGAGCGGACTATTCGAGGCCGGCCGATGCCGAGCAGTTTGCCTTCCGCACCGGTATTTCCAGTAGGTGGATCAGCAAGGCCAACCGCGATGATCAGCATGTATACCTTGCGCTGATAGTTTTGAAGCATGCATGAGAAGCCCGTCCTCGAAGCACTCCGCGAATTTGTTGCCGAGCGCGAATGGGCGCAGTTCCACACACCCGAGAACCTGGCCAAAAGCATCAGCATCGAAGCGGCAGAGCTCCTCGAATGCTTTCAGTGGGGCGATGCCGACCTGGCCTCAGCGAAAGACGAGTTGGCCGATGTACTGACCTACTGCCTGCTTCTCGCGGATCGTCTGGGCCTTAACGCTGACACAATCGTGATGGACAAGCTGGCGAAGACTCGGGAGAAATACCCGGTCGACAAAGCGAGAGGACGCAGCGAGAAGTACGACCGCCTGTAGCTTCAGCGGCTGCCACTCGAACCCGGCAACAACTCCGCCAAACGCTGGCGAAGCGCTGGGTCGCACACGTACATGTATGTGCCCAGCATGCCTCGACTCAGAAGCACCCCATAAATGTTTCGCACGTATTCGAGTAGGTCTTCATCAGTGAATTTCTGCCCGAGGAAGTTGTTGTTCGACTTGCCACGCCGATCGAAGTAGGTCGCGCGGTCAAACACGGTTCGCCCGGAAACAGGGTTGAGCTTCAGATCGCCACCGATGATCACGCCCGCGTAGTTGAGATCGTACCCCTGCACCGTGTGGATCGAGCCGACCTCCCGCACTGAGTTCGACGAGTTAATCCAGTCTTTGGAGGTGGTATTCCACTGCAGCTGCTTGGTGCCGAGTTCGATATCGAACGCGGCGGAGTTCTTCCGACTCTTCCACTCCCACGCGTACCCGGCGAGCACCCGTGACAACCCCACCTCGCGGTCGCGCCGCATGATCGCGTCGTGAAACGCATCGAAATCGGCGAAGACGCGGAGGTCGTACTCCCCGAAATTGGGGGCGCTCTCATCTGGCCGTTCGAGCAGCCGACGAACGTACCCGACGTAGTCAGATCCCGCGCGCACCCGCATTTGGCTCGTGAGTGGATAGAACCGTTTCGCGGCTCGTGCACCGCCGCTCAGTTCCTCAAGCGTTTCCCGCGGTAGATCTGCGGGTCGAACCGCCTGCGCGCTGTCGACGAGGAAGATCTGGTGGGTGCTCTGGTGCGTAATCCAGTCGAGTTGGCTGCGATTCTCGCCATCTGGCCCAAACAGCACCCGGTTGATTTCACCGAAGTCACGCGTGAGTGTGCCCATGGCCTGTGCTGATCGGCGGTTGAGCCGGTGTGCCTCGTCTACGATGAGCAGGTCGAATTTCTCGGTGGATCGCCCCACGTCAAACGGGGTCAACACACTCGCTTTGTCAAGCCCAGGCGTGCGCGAGAACACCGCCTGCATGGTGGCGCGCAGCGACTGCTGCGGCACGACGATGCCAACTCGAAACCCTCTGAGCAGTTCGCGGTTCTCTTCCGTGAAGAGGTCGGCGAACATAGATTCGCGATCAAACTCCTGCGCGTCGGCTCTGCGCATGTCGCCGAGGAGCTTCATGATGTAGATAGCAAGAATCGTCTTCCCGGTACCGGGCTCCCCCTGCACCACGATCGTGCTCGCGCGGCCCTGGTGAAGGTCCTCGATCAGCCCATCCATGATGTCCTCGACGGCGATGGCCTGGTCATGCGTGAGCGCTTTGAAGGGTGAGAATTTGAAGAGATCGCTGTTCTGAATATCTTCGACGGACCGGGTGAAGTACCCCGCTGCGCGTAACTCCTCGAAGATGTTGTCGAAGACTTCCTGGTAATCCCCGCGGCGATAGTAGTCGGCCTCGGAGATTCCATCGTTGCGGTTGAGCACTCGGTACTTGCCATCGCCCGCGAAGAGGCGAATGAAGTGCGATTCGAGGTCGAGGCACGCAGACTTGTTAAAGGTGTCGTCGACGATCACCTGCACGCGTTTGAGATGCTGCTTCCCCTCGGTGCCAAGATGCTGCCGCATGCGGGCCGCGCCATTGAGCGACTCCCCCACATAGATATCGCGCTCATTGTCGATCGTGTAGACAACCGGCCAGTTGCTGTGTCGGGCATTGGCGGCGGCCCACTCTCCGACAGCGAGAGGGTCGAACGAGAACTGCTCGATGCGGTAGTCACCCATTTACTCTTCTTCCTCATTCGAAATCCGCTGAAGGCCACGCAGTAACTCGGCTTGCCCAAACAGACCGGCTTATTGAGCCATATCCCCTGCGCCAGGTTCCGTGATGTTCAACATGGAGGCCTTCTTACCCGTCGGATCGCAGTTCACGCAATGTGCGGTCTCGCTCGCTCATGCGCGCAAACACTCGTGGATCTGCGCCTTCTGGAAAGTACACCTTGCGCCGTCGCTCGAGGCCGACCAGCTTCCACCACGGCGGAGTGGTGGACCCCTTGCCTGCGTTGTGCGATCGGCACAGTGCCTGGCCGTTACTCACGATCGTGGGGCCGCCCTTGCTCCACGGGTAGATGTGATCGGCGTCTGTCGCTGCCTCGCCGCATCTGCCCCACATGAGAAGCAGCTGCGCCTCGCAACGACCGCCTGCGCGATCCATCACCTCGCGGCGCGCACCGTACTTGAACAGGCGCCACGGGTCACGCTTTCCGTGCGGGCCACGGCCAGGCAACGGGGCAGCGAGCGCGATCCCCACAACCAGCATGGTGACGAGCATCGGCGCCATCGGCTCGATCGCTTGCCACATCTGCCCCAGAGTTTCGACAAACATCTAGCAGCCTCCTCTGAGCTTCCCAGGTCGAGCCTATCGATGGTGTGGAGCCCACGTCGAGACACGCGAGGCAGCGGGGCGGCGCGTTTTCGAGCCCCGAGCCTGGCCGGGTCTGGCGGGCGCGGGGAATCAGGGAGAAACGCGTCGCGTTTCTCTTTCCGCGCGCTGCGGCCACTGCCGCAGTTGTCGGGCCGAACCAGGCCCGACAACTGCGGATGGATCGGCGAGGGGTCGGAAGCGCGCCGCGGCGCGGATCCGCTGCGAATACAGCGAGCCCCCGACCCGATCGAATCAGCGGTGCCGCACCTCAAATGGATCGAAGATGCGCGCACCGAGCGCCTCACGGTGCACTCGGTAACTGCGAGGCGTCTGCCCTGAGTCGCGCAGCTCACGTGCGCGCTCTGGGTACCCGAAGTCCTCGGGCAACTGGCCGTCGCGCAGCGCTGCCAGCGCCCGCACGCGCACCTCGGAGCCGGGGTGCACGAAGCCGTGCGGCTCGTACTGGAACAGGTTGTGGCACCACGCGGTCGCCTCGCCGCGCGTGAATCCAGCCCAGCGTCCGTCGACGATCGGCTCGTCGGCTCCGGGCAGCGTGAACGCCGCCTCGAACTCGGCCTGTGCGGCAGCGGCGCGATCCACAATCGCGGCTTCGTGTTGCGTGCGTTCGGTGCGCTCGGCTTCCTCAATCAGGGCCACCAGCTGGTCGAACCCGATCCGTTCGGCCTCGCCGTCGTCGCTCCTAGAGACGAATACCGTGGGCCTATAGGACTTAAGCACCTGGCGCGCCGACCGGCTCTCGAGGTCGAAGCCTCCGCTCAGACCGAGCTGGTGCCACCACGCTGTGCGCGATCCACTGTGTGTAGAGATATTGGGCATGAGATCTGCCCCTTCCCGGGGCCTCGCCCCACCGTTCTTGCACCGCGAGATCTCGCGGGCCCGTTCTTCCCCTGGGACACCCGGGAATCGATGGATTCGGGTTGTCGGGTAACCGGCCAGGTACCTACGGTTACCACTCGTGAACGTGAGATGAGGTTAGCACGGGGTGACGGGCATCAACCAGAGGAGAAGCAACGGGGCGGCGCGTTTTCGAGCCCCAAGCCTGGCTCGGGCAGACGGGAGCAATGGTGCAGCCATTGCGGATGGATCGGCAAGGGGTCGAAAGCGCGCAGCCGATACTGCACCCCACCGTCGGCGAGATCAACTCAGAACGAGGCGTGATCCACCCGTTTTCGATGAATGTCAGTGGTCGATGGTTCACTGGGAACATGACCAACACCGCAGCGATCAGCACCGATTCCGGCACCGACGTGCCGCGCCCGGTGGTGGCTGATCGTGAGGCGTTGCTCTCTCAAATCGAGGCGAATGAGCGCGAATTACGAAGGCTCGGCGCCGAACGTCTGCGGCTCTACGCAGAGCTGCTCGACATCGCGGCGATTGCTGCCGACACCCAGGCGAGCGACGAGTGGCTGCCGGTTGGTGATCGAGGGGATCTCGAGTTTCGTGCACTGCGGGCCGAGGTGGCGACCAGCCTGAAGTTGACCGAGCATCAGGTCGGCCGCGACATCGGGTTCGCGCACATGCTCACCACGCAGTACTGGCGGGTGTGGGAAGCGTTCGAAGAGGGGGCGATCTCCGAGCGTCACGCTCGCGTCATCGTTGATGCGGGAACGGTGCTCGGCTGCGACCCATCCACCGACACGCAGGCGATCCGCGACGAGTATGTACGCAACATCATGCCTGAGGCCCTGCAATCGACTCACGCGCAGCTGCGGCCGCGAGCGCAAATGCGCGCCGAGCAGTTCGCCGAACGATCCCTCGCCTCCCGCAACGCGGAGGCACGCACCCGCCGCCGTGTGATCGTCACTGAAGCGGCAGACGGCATGGCCGATCTGTACGCCCATTTGCCCGCCGTTGAGGCATACGCGATCAAGAATCGGCTGCTGCAGATGGGGAAGCGGGTTGCCCTGGTGGATCAGGCCCGCACGCGAGACGAGATCCAGGCTGACATTTTCACCGATCTTCTCCTCACCGGCACTCCGGAACTACATGATGCACTGTCACGCGCCGGTGACGGGCAAGCTGCTGGGCATGATGCTGGTAATGGTCTCGGTGCGGTGCGCGCGCAGGTGCAGATCATCGGCGGGTGTGACGCGCTCGTGTGCGGGCTGATGCCGGCGCATGATGCCGAGGTTGGTCACCGGAAAATGCGCGCTCCGCGGCCCGCCCCACCAGAACTCATCGGTTACGGCCCGATCGACCGCGCCTCAGCGCGCACACTCGCCGGGCACGCGCAGGCGTGGGAGGTGGTTACCGCAGAACCAACCACCGGTGCGGTACTGAGGGTTGAACGCTACCGGCCCTCAGAAGAGATGCGCCGTATGCTCGGCGCCCGCGACGCGCACTGCCGGTTTCCCGGGTGTCGCGTGCCACTCGCGAGGTGCGACCTCGACCACACCATCGATGCCGCGCGCGGCGGTCCGACCGCAACCGACAACCTCGCCCACCTCTGCAGATCGCATCACACGCTGAAACACCATTCGGGTTGGCGTGTGCACCAAGAATCGGGCGGCGTGCTCCGGTGGATCTCTCCCGCCGGCCGCACCCATGTCGAACGGCCCCCGAGCCTCGTGCGATTCACCGCACCGAGCCCGCCAGCCCCGCCACCCTGGTAGAAACGCAAACCTGGTCACACACCAGGGTCGGGCTCATTCTGCGCCAGCAGCACCGCGAACACCGCCCACAACGTCGCGAGGCCCATCGCGGTCTCCTTGCCATTCCAGGTTTCAGACTGCCACATCGCAAACCATTCCGAACCCACCACAATGAAGCCAACGAACCAGATCAGAATCCCCACCCCGTAGGCGGCGAACCCCCAGGCGCGCGCCCGGTCGTAGGTGCGTCGATCCGCCCGCCGATGTCGCAGCAGCAGCACCGCGCCGATGAGCGCAAGCGCCGTGAAAACGGCTTCTGCGGCGATGATCGCAACGAAGGCAGCGATGTGGATCGCGGTCGAGTCAATCGCCCGCCACCTGATGCCGCTGTCTGCGAAGGTGGTGTCCATCGACAGCACGTGCTGCACGAACTGAAAATTCGCTTCGGGATCGCTGAGGTTGCCAAACACGACGAACAGACCGAAGAGGCCTGCTGCGCCCAAAGTCAACGCCTGCAGCAATCGCAAGGGGTGGTGCATGGGTTCTTCGCGCCTTTCGTCTCAGTCTTCGTGGGGCCCCCGCAATCGGGCCGTGGTTGTCGCCTGCGCTCGGGGTACCCGACCGCTGCTGCCCGCTTGTGGATGGGCTATCTACTGCAGTGCCGACAGTATCGGCGTGGCACTCCACGCGGAGGCCGGAGTCTTACTCGGCCAGATACTCGATCACGATGAGCGCGATCGCGGCGGTGCTGTATTCCTCGGTCGAGGTGATCGACATCGACACGATGCGGTGCAGCGGTTTCGCGGCGAGGGCGGCATCAATCTCGGACTTCAGCGATCCACTGATGGTGTTATTGATCGCAACCTCGATGATCTCTTGCCGCGGTGTCAGCCCAGTGCTCATGCGCCGATCCTCTCACGAGGAATCGTTTGCGGGTGCGGTCAGCGCAGCACTGACGAGGTTGAAGGCCCCGCCTCTATCACAGCAGCAGCCTCACCGATCTTGATCATTATCGAGTCGCCTGCCTCTTGCGCGACCTCGTCGGCATCGTATGCGGCCTTTCCCCTATCGACGATCGATGCCGCCACGGATAGCCAGCGCTGGATGTGCAGCTACTCTTTCGCGACTCTCAACTCCATCAGAGCAACACCCTGTCGCTGAGAATGTCTTGATCCAGACGAGGGTCGAGTCCGCGATAACTCACAATGTCGACGTCCTTCCCAAGAATGCTCGCCAGAGTCTCCTCCAGGTGCAGCATGTCGAATGAGTCCGCGTCAGGTGGTGGCTGTACGAGCAGGTCGAGATCGGAATCCGGTCGGTCATCTCCACGCGCCGCAGAGCCAAACATCGCAAGTCGGGTGAAGCCACGATGTTCGGCCACTTGCCGAAGCACGGACCTGCCCGCAGTGACCAGATCACTCGGCCGGGCCCCATCAGTGCGTTCTCGTGCAACTTGGTAGCTGATGGCAGGTTGCGTCACGCCCAATCTCCGAGCAACTTCGCGCTGCGATTCCCCCTGTGCCATCATTGCGCGAAGGGCGAGTACACGACGCAGCCGCGCAAGCTCAGCGTCTCGGCTTGCGCCTTCATACTCCAACACCAAGTTCATAAAATGATTTTATCACCCACGCCACTCGCGCGGGAAGCGCGCCCCCCAGCTACCGCGGGGTCCGTGATTGGGCAACACCGGGCGGAGTGATCCACCCCGCGCATCGAAGCCTGCACGAAGCGTGTTTCCGCTAGTGTTCACGCAGAGTCGAGTGAACGCGGGAAGCACGTGAAGATCGTCGTATTTGGATCCACCGGTGGCGTTGGGCAACACGTCGTGCGGCACGCCGTAGCTGCCGGGCACATCGTGACGGCGTTTGTGCGCTCGCCCGAAAAGCTCGAGGTGACAGACGGTGTGACGATCGTGCAGGGCGATGCCTTCGATGCCGAGTCCGTGGCGCGCGCGATCGACGGGCAAGACGCGGTGATCTCGTGCCTGTCGTCGTCGATACCGATGAAACCGTCGACCGAAGTCGCGCAGATGACGCAGAACATCGTCGCGGGTATGCAGCGGGCGGGTGTGGATCGCATCGCGTACTGCGCATCGGCAGGCGTTGATGGCGAGCTCACCGGTACCGTCGGAAAGTCAATGATGTGGTTGCTGCGCAACCCGCTCGCTGATCACAAGGCAGCGCTCGGCAAGGGGTAGCTGCAGGCCCTGCAACTATTCACAGACTTCCCGAACACCTTCTATGCAGTCTTCACCGGTTGAATAGAGTCAAGAACACCCTCCAAGGAATCACGCTCGACTTCGAGGTCATGATGGGTCTGCAGGTTGATCCAGAACTGCGCCGTAGTGCCGAAATAGCGTCCGAGTCGGAGCGCGGTGTCGGCGGTAATGCGACGCTTTCCGTGCACTATCTCGTTGATTCGCCTCGGAGGCACACCGATGGCGATCGCGACGCGATTCTGCGTGAGGCCCAAGGGTTCGATGAACTCCTCCATGAGCACTTCACCCGGAAGTATCGGGTCTAACTTCGTTGACGCCTTGCTGGCAACTTGTGTCAGGTTGTTCATGAGATTCCCTAGTGGTAATCCGCTATCGTCACGAGTTCTGCTCCGTACTCAGTCCACACGAAGCAGATTCTCCATTGGTCATTGATACGAATACTGTGTTGACCTGCGCGCTTCCCTCTCAGAGGTTCGAGCCTGTTACCGGGTGGCACTCTGAGATCTTCAAGCCGCACTGCAGCGTCGATCATTGTGAGCTTTCGAAGGGCGACGCGGAGGATTCGAGAATCAAGTGCACGCACCGATTCTCTCTGCCAGAGTCGCTCCGTGTTTCGGTCACCGAACGACCTAATCACGGGACAATCCTATAACGTCTGCCGCTATTAACGCAATGCGTTATATAAGCTAGCTGCGCGCAGTGATGCAGTCGACCTTTGTGCGCGATTTGAAACATGGCCTTAGGCTAGGTAATCACCACGGCACATCGGCCTGACCCCAGTAATCTGTGGAGAAGTCCGGGCAATCTCGATGCGTGATCAACTGTGCACATCAAGTGGAGCGCTACCTACCCTTGGTGCCATGAGCGTGGAGCTTCTCGCCACCTCTGCGAGCGGCATCATGGGCAGCGCGAGCCCCGGGCTGATGGCCCAATTCGGACCGCGCGATCCATCGCATTTTCTGAAGCGTAGAAATAGTCATGAATTTCACCCCCTGAATCGGGGCACTCACAATTGCATCGTGCCCCAGAGTGGAACTAGCGATCAAGATCACAGTACTTGTGAGCTAGACCACACCACACGAAGGACTCATCATGACTGCGTACCAAAACGACATCGACGCCGTGTCGGCACTCAAAGAGCAGGCCGGCTCCAGCTGGGATGCGATCAACCCCGAGAACGTCGCTCGCATGCGGGCACAGAACCGGTTCAAGACCGGTCTCGAGATCGCCCAGTACACCGCCGACATCATGCGCCGCGACATGGCCGAGTACGACAACGACACCTCGGTCTACACCCAGTCGCTCGGTGTCTGGCACGGCTTCATCGGCCAACAGAAGCTGATCTCGATCAAGAAGCACTTCAAGAGCACCAACAAGCGCTACCTCTACCTCTCGGGCTGGATGGTTGCCGCCCTCCGCTCGGAGTTCGGTCCCCTCCCCGATCAGTCGATGCACGAGAAGACCTCGGTACCGGCCCTCATCGAGGAGCTCTACACCTTCCTGCGCCAGGCAGATGCCCGCGAGCTCGACCTCCTCTTCACGCAGCTCGACGGTGCCCGCCAGGCCGGCGACGAGACCGCGATCGAGTTCATCCAATCCCAGATCGACAACTACGAGACGCACGTGGTGCCGATCATCGCCGACATCGATGCCGGCTTCGGCAACCCCGAGGCGACCTACCTGCTCGCCAAGAAGATGATCGAGGCTGGCGCCTGCGCGATCCAGATCGAAAACCAGGTCTCAGACGAGAAGCAGTGCGGTCACCAAGACGGCAAGGTCACCGTGCCGCACGAGGATTTCCTCGCGAAGATCAATGCGGTGCGCTACGCCTTCCTCGAGCTCGGCATCGACAACGGCGTGATCGTTGCCCGTACCGACTCGCTCGGTGCCGGCCTCACCCAGAAGCTCGCCGTGACCCACACCCCCGGCGATCTGGGCGACCAGTACAACTCGTTCCTCGATGTCGAAGCGATCTCCGAGAGCGATCTCGGTAACGGCGACGTGGTGATCAAGCGCGACGGCAAGCTGCTGCGCCCGAAGCGCCTCCCCAGCAACCTGTACCAGTTCCGCGCGGGTACCGGCGAAGACCGCTGCGTGCTCGACTGCATCACCTCGCTGCAGAACGGAGCCGACCTGCTCTGGATCGAGACCGAGAAGCCGCACGTTGAGCAGATCGCGAGCATGGTGGATCGCATCCGCGAGGTCGCCCCGAACGCGAAGCTCGTGTACAACAACAGCCCGTCGTTCAACTGGACCCTGAGCTTCCGCCAGCAGGCATACGACCTGATGGTGGAGCAGGGCAAGGACGTGTCGGCGTACAACCGCGACAACCTGATGAGCGTCGACTACGACGGCACCGAGCTCGCGCAGCTCGCCGACGAGAAGATCCGCACGTTCCAGAAGGAGGGGTCGGCACGTGCCGGCATCTTCCACCACCTCATCACCCTGCCCACCTACCACACGGCTGCGCTGTCGACCGACAACCTCGCCAAGGGCTACTTCGGTGAAGAGGGCATGCTCACCTACGTTCGCGACGTGCAGCGCCAGGAGATCCGCCAGGGCATCGCCACCGTCAAGCACCAGAACATGGCTGGCAGCGACATCGGCGACAACCACAAGGAGTACTTCGCCGGCGACGCCGCCCTCAAGGCCAGCGGCAAAGATAACACGATGAACCAGTTCTAAGCTTGTTCTCACTGAACGGGGTCTCGGCAAATGCCGGGGCCCCGTTGTGGTGTGTGGGCTCGGTTCGCTACTCCTGCTTCACCGCGCCCTGCCAGCCGGCCGCGAGCGTCACGAGACGCTGCGCAAGCTCATCTCGCGTCTCCAGCGGCTCTCGCGCTGCGCCCACGGCAAGACCCAGCAAGTAGGCGCTGACTGGGGCAGCTGGCCTGGCCACATCGTGAGCAACATCACGCGCAAGATCAAGCACGGTGGTGATTGCCGCGAGATCCGCATCCAATCCGAGCTCGGCCGATGCTGCTCGTACCCACTCGTTGAGTGCGTGTGGAGGTAAATGTTTTGCGTCTGACATGGGGTCTCCCTGCTGCGGTCACTTGGTGTTGAGCGGTCTCGTTGCCCGATTATCTCGGGCTTTCCGAGTGCGTGGGTAGCCCGCTGTTCATCTCTGTCTGAGCCCGCAACAGATCCTCCGGGCGGTCAATATCAAACGAAATAGCGTCGTCAACGGGCGCTTCTCGCAGCCGCGCATGCCGAATGCGCGTCGCACCGGCAGGTCGGTAAGCCTGTCTCCGAGCGCTGCGCATGCTGCACGCAACGCATCTGATGCATAGATTCCCGCCAGCCACTGCCGATGCCCCAACGAGTCCCGCAGCAACACTCCCTCGCCTTCGGATTCTCTGCCGGATTGCCAGGCATCCGTCAGCGCCAGACACAGTGCATCAGGTCGGGCAAGGTCGCAGGGAAGGATCATCACCCACTCCTCGTGCACCAGTTCAAGCCCTGCCGCAATCGCAGCAAGCGGGCCGGTAAACGGTGGATCCTCACGCACCACCACACTGCCGGCAGGTGCCGCATGTTCAGGCCCCACAGTAATGAGCCGGTTGGCGCCAACAGCGAGCGCAGCCGCTGCCACGCGATCCACTAATCGTTCGCCCCCAAGGCGCATCGTTGCTTTCTCCTGACCGCCGAGGCGACTACTTTTTCCGCCTGTGAGAATCATCGCATCGAACTGGCTCATGGCGTCACCGCGATCACGGTCACCGTTTCTCCGGCCTGCACATCGCCTCGCTCCGGCCCCACGAGCGCGTAGGCGTCGGTGGCACCGTGGCCGCCCACCGCGTGCGATACCCCGCGCGGATTCACCACGGGGGTGCAAGTGAGTCGCGTGTCGCGACTCGCAAGCGACACCGGTAGCACTTGCAGTTGCCCCATCACTCCGCGCCAAGCCACAGTTGCCTCGGCCGCAAGACGGCGCCGGTGCAATTCGGTGCGGCCCTGGAGAGCGAGCAATGCCGGGCGCACGAAGAGTTCGAAACTGACTGCGGCGCTCACCGGGTTTCCCGGCAGCGCAAAGATAAATGCCCCGTTCTGCAGCCGCCCCACATTCTGAGGCTGACCCGGACGCATCGCCACTCTTACCGCGCGCACCGCAGGCTCTTGCTCAAGCGCGATCCGGGTCACATCGCGTGTGCCCGGGCCAATTCCCCCCGAGGTGATGATCACATCGCTCTCACGCGAAAGATCACTGAGTTGAGCCCGAAGACTTACCGCATCATCTGCGTTACGTCGTACCGCTACCGCTTCGATGCCCAGGTCAGCCAGGAGCGAGACGAGCAGTATGGAGTTCGACTCTGGGATCTGGCCGCGTGCAAGCGGCTCCCCCGGGGCACGGAGCTCGGCGCCGGTGACGAGCACTACCACCCGTGGCTTCTCGCGCACCCACACCCGTTCTATTCCGGATGCTGCGAGTGATGCAAGCCTGGCTGGCGTCAACAACTGCCCGCGCAGCGCCAGCGTCGTGCCCGCGGAAATGTCTTCACCGCGACGCCGGATATTCGCACCGGCGGCGATCGGGGCAACTATCTCAACCCATTCGTTGCCCCAGGCCCCCGTGCCCTGCTCACTCGACACCTGTTCCACGGGCACCACCGCATCGGCAGCGCTCGGAACTGGCGCTCCGGTCATAATGCGCACGGTTTGGCCCTGAGTAATGAGTGGATCACATTCACTCCCTGCGGCGACTTCCCCAGCCACACGCAACCGCACGGGGTGCTCGACGGTCGCGCCCGCGATGTCGTCCGATCGCAGCGCGTACCCATCCATCGCAGAGTTATCCCACAGCGGCAGCTCACGCGACGCAGCCACGTCGCGAGACACCGTCAGTCCGAACGCACTTACCGTGCCACACTCACGTTCCGAAGTCTTGCCGATCCTCTCGAGGATCCAATTCACATGCTGATCTGGGGTGAGGCTCACGCTCGTCCCTCCGCTCTGAGGCATAGACCGCTCTGGTGTAGAAAGACGCGCTCGATATTCGAATCACAGTTCGGCGCGCAGCGCATCGTGCCTTGAAACCATCGAAGTTCCATGCTATCCACATAACATGTCTCGAATTACTGCACGGCGACGGGTCACCCGGGTGACGCTCGGGCAACCCCCTCGTCAGGCCCCAGATTCACTCGCGGTGGAAGAGCCCCTCGAGATGCGGGTGTTCGGCCGCTCGCTGGCGATCACCATGCGCACCCCCGGGAATGACGTCGAGCTGGCTGCTGGGTTTCTCGTCTCTGAGGGAATCATTCACCAGTCTGAGGATTACGCGGTCGCACGTTATTGTGCGGGCGCTACCGACGGAGACGATGGAAACACCTATAACATTCTCGACATCACCCTGGCCCCGGGCGTGCCACCCCCCGACCCGAGCCTTGAGCGGAATTTCACGACGACGAGCGCCTGTGGTCTGTGCGGCAAGTCAACCATCGACGCGGTGCGCACGACCTCCTCATTCGCAGTGGATCGCGATCCACTTGTGTTGTCACCTGAGATGCTCGCCGGCTTCCCCGATGCGCTCCGCGCTCAGCAGCGCGTGTTTGACCGCACCGGTGGCCTGCACGCCGCAGGATTGTTCGACGGGCGTACCGGCGAATTGCTGGTATTGCGAGAAGATGTCGGCCGACACAATGCGGTCGATAAGGTCGTGGGCTGGGCACTGCTGAACGGAAAGTTTCCGGCCCGGGAGTGCGTGCTGATGGTTTCGGGGCGTGCCAGTTTCGAACTCACTCAGAAGGCCCTCATGGCGGGTATCCCGCTCCTTGCCGCGGTCTCCGCACCGTCATCCCTTGCCGCCGATCTCGCGGAAGAGTGTGGCATGACGCTCGTCGGATTTCTTCGGGGTCCTTCGATGGTGATTTACAGTCGACCCGATCGACTTCTCAACATAGACTCGCCAGCAGAAGCAGCAACCCGAAATGATCTCGGCCTCGAGCTCCAGGAAGAATGTGCCTCATGAGTCCCAAACCTCTCGACGAAGATTTCTCTGACGCCGACATCAGAGTCACAGCCCCCAAAGAGTGGGCGGCCGGCGTTCACGGAGTCACGCACTCGATGATCCCCGCCCTGGAAGACTTGGGGCCATCACGCACACTCAAACTGATGACCAAAATCAACCACAAAGATGGTTTCGATTGCATGAGCTGTGCATGGCCAGACCCAGATCACCGCAAACTGGCTGAGTTTTGCGAAAACGGTGCCAAAGCCGTGGTGTGGGAAGCGACTCCCCTGAAGATCGAACCCAGTTTTTGGCAGCAGCACAGTCTCACTTCGCTTGCAGATAAGACAGAGTACTGGCTGGGCATGCAGGGCCGCCTGACCGAGCCGGTGTATAAACCCGCCGGGGCGGACCATTACGAACCGATCGCCTGGGATGACGCGTTTCGTCTCATCGGGGAACACCTACGCGCGCTCCCCTCACCCGACGAGGCAGCCTTTTACACCAGTGGGCGCGCATCAAACGAGGCGGCGTTTCTGTACCAACTCTTCGCCCGAGCATTCGGCACCAACAATTTGCCCGATTGCTCGAATATGTGCCACGAATCAACCGGGGTGGCCATGCAGCACACCCTCGGAATCGGCAAGTCAACCGTGGCCTATGACGATTTTGAGAAAGCCGACCTCATCATCGTGATGGGACAAAACCCGGGCACGAACCACCCCCGCATGTTGACTGCCCTCGAAGAGGCCAAAGACAAAGGCGCACACATCGTGGCAATCAACCCGCTTCCCGAAGCAGGACTGATTCGGTACAAGAATCCGCAGCGCGTGAAGGGTTGGCTCGGAAAGGGAACAAAAATTGCAGATCAGTATATTCAGGTGCGGATCGGGGGCGACATGGCCCTCCTCCAGGCACTGTCGCAGCGGGTGCTCGCTGCAGAGCAGAAGGCACCCGGAACCGTGCTCGATCACGACTTTATCGCTCAGCACTGCGATGGGTTTGAGGAATTTGCAACCCACCTCTCACAGCTTGACGCTGTCGAAGTGGCACGAGCCACTGGCATTCCCGATGCCGAAATAGACGAACTCGCCAAACGATACCTCGCTGCAGACCGAGTGATCATCACCTGGGCAATGGGAATCACCCAGCACCGCAAGGCAGTCGACACAATCCGCGAGATCGTAAATCTCCTCCTCCTCCGTGGAAACATCGGCAAGCCGGGTGCGGGTGCGTGTCCAATCCGCGGGCACAGCAATGTGCAGGGTGACCGCACCATGGGAGTGTGGGAGCGGATGCCCGACTCGTTTATGGATGCATTGGGCGCCGAGTTTGGGTTTGATCCGCCGAGAAAACACGGGGTCGACTCGGTCGACGGGATCCGCGCGCTCAACGAAGGAAAAATCAAGGTCTGGGTGGGCCTTGGAGGGAATCTGCTCGGGGCAATCTCTGATGCCAACCTTGCCGAAACCGCCATGCAGAAGACGCGCCTCAGCGTCCAACTCTCGACAAAACTCAATCGTTCACACGTTATCACCGGCGAGGAGGCACTCATTTTGCCGGTGCTCGGCCGCACCGAAATTGATCGCCAGTCTTCCGGCGAGCAGTTTGTGTCGGTAGAAGACACCGTATGTGCGGTGCATGCCTCCTATGGGCAGATCGAGCCAATATCGGCTGAGGTGCGATCTGAGGTCGCGGTGATCGCAGGAATGGCACACGCAACGCTGAATGACACCCATGGAATCGATTGGCTCGGCATGATGGATGATTACGATCGGATCAGAGATCACATCTCTCGGGTCATCCCTGGATTTGAGAACTTCAATCACGACATCCGACTGAAGGGTGGCTTCGTTCTTCCGAACGGTCCGCGCGATGAGCGCCGTTTCGATACCGAAACCGGTAAAGCGCGAATCACGGTCAATGAACTCGAACATGTGAGCTGCCCCCCGGGCAGACTGATCTTGCAGACTATGCGGTCACACGATCAATTCAACACAACGATTTACAGCTTGAATGATCGCTATCGGGGTATTACTCGGGGTCGTTCGGTGATCTTTGTGCACCCCGATGATTTGGCTGAGCTTGGAATTGACGACGGCCAGACGGTAGATATTTTTAGTGAGTGGAAGGATCAGCCTGATCGCGTCCTTCGCGGATTTCGCACCGTTGCATTCCCGACCGCTCGGGGCTGCGCCGCGGCATACTTCCCCGAGGCCAATGTCCTGGTCCCCCTCGACAGCACCGCACTCGAGAGCAATACGCCAGTGTCGAAAGCAGTGATCGTGAGGCTCGAGCCTGCGTCAGCTCCTGTAGGAGTCGGGCGACCGGTCACCGTGTAGCACCTACCTCGCTGTCCAATACACGACTGAGCGATTACACGCCGCATCGCCAAACCTCGGTCGCCCGGCGCTACACACAACGCAGAAATAGTGGGGTGGAGCGTTGCGCTCCACCCCACTATTTGCTGTGACTTACTTGTTTGCGGCGCGGGGGGCTCCCATTCCCGAGTCAATCTGGAATGGGCCCGATGCGGAAGGTCGCACATCGAAATCGAAGATCGCCGTCGGCAGATACACCGTCGAACAGGAGTTCGGGATATCGACAACGCCCGAGAGACGACCTTCGATCGGAGCGGATCCCAATAGGAGGTACGCCTGCTCGGGCTGATATCCGAATTTCGTCAGGTAATCGATCGCGTGCAGGCACGCCCGCTGGTACGAAAGATGCGAATCCAGGTACTTCTGCTCCCCGTCAAGAGTCACAGAAGTGCCCGAGAAGGCGAGCCACTCGCTGTACTGAGGCTCTACGTTTCCGGGCATGAAGATCGCATTTTCCGAGACCCCATAGGTATCCATTCCTCCGCGAATGAGATCGACCCGGAGGTCGATGAATCCACCCATTTCGATGGCACCACAGAAGGTAATTTCACCGTCACCTTGCGAGAAGTGCAGGTCGCCGACAGAAAGGTTCGCGCCGTCTACGAACACCGGGTAGAAAATCCGGGTTCCCTTGCTGAGGTTCTTGATGTCTTGATTACCTCCGTTTTCACGCGGCGGTGCGGTTCTCGCAGCCTCACTCCCGATACGCGTATACTGATCCGCGGGCACACCTCCCAAAATTGCATGCTCGGCTTCTGGTGGCAAAGCCAGGGGCGGCACTCGATGCGGATCAGTTGCGATCAGTGCACCCTCGCGAGCATTCCATTTCGCCAACAACCCGGCCGATGGTGCGGTGCCCATCAGGCCTGGGTGGATCAGGCCGGTGAAGGAGACCGCGGGCACGTGCCGAGAGGTCGCCGTCTGCCCATTGAAATCCCATATTGCCTTGTAGGCGTCTGGAAACTGCTCGGTCAGAAACCCGCCGCCGTTGTTCCTTGAGAAGATTCCGGTGTAGCCCCACCCTTGACCAGCAAGGGGGCCCGAATCTTCTTGGGGAATCGGTCCGACATCAAGGATGTCGACGACCAGAAGATCGCCGGGCTTCGCACCCTCCACTCGGAACGGCCCGCTGAGCGTGTGCACGGTCAGCAGAGGTGCATCGAGGATGTCTTGCGCAGAGTCGTCATTTTTGATTGCACCGTCAAACCATTCGCGGCAGTCGACGCGGAATGAATCGCCGGGCTTTACCGTGGCAACTGGAGGAATCTCCGGGTGCCAACGGTTGTGACCAAGTTTCTCCTGTTCCGTAAATTTCTTGGACGAATCCAATTTGAATATGTGTTCGGGCATGGAACCTTCTCCTTTGTTGAGAATAATCGGGAAACACCTTCGTCACCCGATTGTGTGATCGTGACCTAATCTCTGGGAAGTTTTTGATGCATGGGGTTAGTGGTTACTGGTTGTGTTCGCTTTCTTCCCTGTTGGGGTAGTTGGCTCACCACTTCCGGTTCGTGGGCGCTACGGGCGGAGCTCTCGATCAGTCCCAGTGCTGATCCGCCTGCGCGCGATAGATAGGGTGCGGTGATCAATTTGTGTGCTTCAGATCCGCAAACTCTGCACTCCATTTCACGCGGCACCGCCGCCATATCAAACCTGGCATCGTAGATGCACCCTGCAGTACACCGGTACGAGTAACTCGGCACTCAGATCTCCTTTCTGATCAGACAGCTATTTCGCTGCTGGTAGGTACCTGGGGTTACGGGGCGGCGACAGCCGCACGTGCGGAATCCGCGGGTGAAGAGACCGTACGCTTGGGCTTCCCCAACACCCACGAGAGGAGAAAGACCAGCACTGCGATCACCGCAGCAATAACCGCACCAAACGAGGTGCTCTGATACGTCTGGGTCAATAACAAGAACGCGGGTACCGCTCCCGTTAAGATTCCGAGCATCAGCGTGAACCATCCGGTGATACGCGTGAGCTCTTCGCGGTTGAGTGCAAGCACCAAGAAAAATAGGAACCACAGCACAGCCCAAGAGAACCAGATGATCCCAAAGACAGGGTCATTTACCAGGGTGAACTGGAGCATGCCGTAGACCACCGCGCAGGCCGCCACGAACAGCGAGAACCATCCGAGGCCTTCCCCTGAGGCACCAGTGAGCTGATTCCAAGCCACATATAAATAGGTGAAGCCGAAAAGGTAAAGCCCAGAAGCACCCAGAATGACCGCGGGATCTCCGTCTGCGGTCAGTAAAGTGAGCGTCGGGAGTACCACTTGCATCCCGCCGACGAAAAGATTCATCGCTGCCGCCGATTTACCCGGTACAACGTTTAAGAGCATCAGACCGTTAATGAACAACACGGCCCCAACGTAGAGCAGTCCTACAGTTCCCACTTCAGTCTCCTGCCGCTTCGTTGCGGAGTACGCGGGTGTGCAGTTCTCCGCAGGGAGAACGTAATATGACACGTATTTTGCACTCAATTTGTTATTTTGAATACGTGGGTAACGTAACCCCGGAGCTACAAAGAGTCAAGAGTTCGGCGTACCTTACGTATATTGATCGCGTAGCCCGAGTCGTGCCTCACATACTTTGATCGCATACTCTTACGCTGAACCGGTATGAACAAGGGTGTGGTGTCAGTGCCGACACGAATCGAAGTCACCAAACAACTCAAACAGGCCTATAAGACCGCGAGCAGGTCCGAGAAATCGAAGATTCTGGATCAGTTCTGCGCAACCACCGGTCTGTCTCGGGTGTCAGCCAGGCGTTATCTCACCAGACCGCATTTGGGCGTGAAGAATGTCTCCCAGCTCGATCGTCGCCGTCACCGCCCAACGACGTACTCTGCAGCATCGAAACGGGTGCTGGTGTGGCTGTGGAAGGTCATGATGTACCCGTGCGGGAAATATATGCACGAGATGATCCCCGCGTGGATCCCCCAGCTCGAAGCCCATGGTGAGCTCCGCAATGGTAAGCACGACTACAGTCCCGAGGTGCGTGCCGAGCTCTTACGCATGTCCGCCGCGACGATCGATCGCTACCTGCAAGAGCACCGGCGAGCACTCGATCTGAAAGGGATCTCGGCCACCCGCTCTGGCGCGCTGCTACGTACCTCGATCACGATCCGGAAAGCGGGCGACGAGGCAGAACACGAGCCGGGATTCATGGAGTGCGACACGGTCGCGCATTGCGGCCCAACACTGAAAGGCGAGTTCGCGAGGACCCTCACCGCGACCTGCGTGCACACCGGGTGGACGCACCTGGAAGTGTTGCGGAACAACGCGCGCGTGCACATGATCACAGCTCTCGAGCGTCTCGAGGCTGCGTTACCGTTCGCGATTGCCGGGTTGGACTGCGATAACGGGAGCGAGTTCATCAACGACAAAGTCGTTGAATGGGCCCGCGGCCGAAAGATCTTCTTCACGAGGTCTCGGCCATACAAGAAGAACGATCAAGCGGTCGTGGAATCAAAGAACAACCACATCGTCCGTAAGTACGGCTTCTACTACCGTTACGACACCACCGACGAACGAGAAGTCCTCGAACGGCTTTGGCATGTCGTGATGCTGAAGATGAACTTCTTCACGCCCACGAAGAAACCAGTGGGGTGGGAAGCTGATGGGCAAGGGCGTAGGCGGCGAGTGTATGACGCTCCCCGGACCCCGTATGAGCGGTTACTCGAGTCCGGCATACTTTCCCTGCAGCAAACGCGAGAGCTAGAAAAGACGTATGCGAAGCTCAACCCGGTCGAGCTGAGCCGTGACATTGTCAGGTATCAGGGCATGCTCATGACCAAAGCCGGGTGGAAGACCGAGGTCCTGACGGCCGAGGTCGAAGAATCGAAGAGACGACGGCGCGGGCGACAGTCGGGCGGGGTGAAACTCCGCTCGGCTTGAACGCGGGGTTACGCGATCAATCTATGTGAGGCACAAGATGAACTACGCGATCATCTTGACATGAGGCACTACG
>NZ_JBPCEU010000015.1:0-85087 GCF_050971685.1 Leucobacter fengyongliangi
AAGAGGTCCGGCGGTGTCCTACTCTCCCACACCCTCCCGAGTGCAGTACCATCGGCGCAGTCAGCCTTAGCTTCCGGGTTCGGAATGTAACCGGGCGTTTCCCTGACGCTATAACCACCGTAACACTATTGACATACCAAAACCCACCCACCCAAACCCCAACAAGAGTTCAAGCACCAGGTCGTGGCCGTACGTCAAGAACCACAAAGCGGACGCGAAACATCGTTAGAAGGACCAAACTCACACTTACTCATGCATAAATGATTATCAAGCCATCGGCTTATTAGTACCAGTCAGCTCCACACCTTACAGTGCTTCCACATCTGGCCTATCAACCCAGTAATCTCCTGGGAGCCTCACCACCACAAGGGTGACGGAAATCTCATCTCGAGGCCGGCTTCCCGCTTAGATGCTTTCAGCGGTTATCCATCCCGAACGTAGCCAACCAGCCATGCCCTTGGCAGAACAACTGGCACACCAGAGGTCCGTCCAACCCGGTCCTCTCGTACTAGGGTCAGATCCTCTCAAATTTCCAACGCGCGCAGAGGATAGGGACCGAACTGTCTCACGACGTTCTAAACCCAGCTCGCGTACCGCTTTAATGGGCGAACAGCCCAACCCTTGGGACCTACTCCAGCCCCAGGATGCGACGAGCCGACATCGAGGTGCCAAACCATGCCGTCGATATGGACTCTTGGGCAAGATCAGCCTGTTATCCCCGAGGTACCTTTTATCCGTTGAGCGACAGCGCTTCCACAAGCCACTGCCGGATCACTAGTCCCGACTTTCGTCCCTGCTCGACCTGTCAGTCTCACAGTCAAGCTCCCTTGTGCACTTACACTCGCCACCTGATTGCCAACCAGGTTGAGGGAACCTTTGGGCGCCTCCGTTACTCTTTAGGAGGCAACCGCCCCAGTTAAACTACCCACCAGGCACTGTCCCAGAACCCGATCAGGGTCCGTAGTTAGATATCCAATATGACCAGAGTGGTATTTCAACAATGACTCCACAAGAACTAGCGTCCCTGCTTCACAGTCTCCCACCTATCCTACACAAGCCACACCGAACACCAATACCAAGCTGTAGTAAAGGTCACGGGGTCTTTCCGTCCTTCTGCGCGTAACGAGCATCTTTACTCGTAATGCAATTTCGCCGAGTTCATGGTGGAGACAGCTGGGAAGTCGTTACGCCATTCGTGCAGGTCGGAACTTACCCGACAAGGAATTTCGCTACCTTAGGATGGTTATAGTTACCACCGCCGTTTACTGGGGCTTAAATTCAAAGCTTCACCCCGAAGGGTTGACCTCTCCTCTTAACCTTCCAGCACCGGGCAGGCGTCAGTCCGTATACATCCAATTGCTTGTTCGCACGGACCTGTGTTTTTAGTAAACAGTCGCTTCCCACTGGTCTCTGCGGCCACCACACCCTTTCCGGAGTAAATCCGTATAAGTGGATGGCCCCCCTTCTCCCGAAGTTACGGGGGCATTTTGCCGAGTTCCTTCACCATGATTCTCTCGATCTCCTTAGTATTCTCTACCTGACCACCTGTGTCGGTTTGGGGTACGGGCGGCTAAAACCTCGCGCCGATGCTTTTCTTGGCAGCATAGGATCACTGACTTCCCCTTACGGGTCCCCATCACATCTCACCCTCAAATGAACCGCGGATTTGCCTACGGTTCGGGCTACATGCTTAGCCCGGGACAACCATCGCCCGGGACCAGCTACCTTCCTGCGTCACACCTGTTAATACGCTCACCTCACCAATTCGGGTTCGTACACTCCGAAAGGAAATCACCCGAAGGATCAAACCCAACTTCACATACTTAGCACTCATGGATCAGCGTTTGACGGTTTTTCGCCGGTACGGGAATATCAACCCGTTGTCCATCGACTACGCCTGTCGGCCTCGCCTTAGGTCCCGACTTACCCAGGGCAGATTAGCTTGACCCTGGAACCCTTGGTCTTCCGGAGGACGGGTTTCTCGCCCGTCTTTCGCTACTCATGCCTGCATTCTCACTCGTGTGGGCTCCACGGCTGGATCACTCCGCCGCTTCACTGCCCACACGACGCTCTCCTACCCATCCAACGGACTGAACCACGAAGGCTTGTCTATACGCTGAATGCCGCAACTTCGGTGGCGTGCTTGAGCCCCGTTACATTGTCGGCGCGGAATCACTTGACCAGTGAGCTATTACGCACTCTTTCAAGGGTGGCTGCTTCTAAGCCAACCTCCTGGTTGTCACAGCAACTCCACATCCTTTTCCACTTAGCACGCGCTTTGGGACCTTAGTTGGCGATCTGGGTTGTTTCCCTCTCGACTATGAAGCTTATCCCCCACAGTCTCACTGCTGCGCTCTCACTTACCGGCATTCGGAGTTTAGCTGACGTCAGTAACCTTGTAGGGCCCATCGGCCATCCAGTAGCTCTACCTCCGGTAAGAAACACGCAACGCTGCACCTAAATGCATTTCGGAGAGAACCAGCTATCACGAAGTTTGATTGGCCTTTCACCCCTATCCACAGCTCATCCCCTCAGTTTTCAACCTAAGTGGGTTCGGTCCTCCACGACGTCTTACCGTCGCTTCAACCTGGCCATGGATAGATCACTTCGCTTCGGGTCTAGGACACGCGACTGAATCGCCCTATTCAGACTCGCTTTCGCTACGGCTTCCCCACACGGGTTAACCTCGCCACATGCCGCTAACTCGCAGGCTCATTCTTCAAAAGGCACGCTGTCACAGCAACAAGGCTGCTCCAACGGATTGTAAGCAAACGGTTTCAGGTACTATTTCACTCCCCTCCCGGGGTACTTTTCACCTTTCCCTCACGGTACTAGTCCGCTATCGGTCATCTGGAAGTATTTAGGCTTATCAGGTGGTCCTGACAGATTCACACGGGATTTCTCGGGCCCCGTGCTACTTGGGATACACACCACGCGGCCAAGCCATTTCGAGTACGGGATTCTCACCCTCTCCGATCAGCCATTCCAAGCTGTTCCTCTATAACTTGACGCTCACGTCGAAGACTCGGCAGAATCTCCAGGCATGTCCCACAACCCCGACCATGCAACCCCTGCCGGGTATCACACATGACCGGTTTAGCCTGATCCAGTTTCGCTCGCCACTACTCCCGGAATCACTATTGTTTTCTCTTCCTGTGGGTACTGAGATGTTTCACTTCCCCACGTTCCCTCTACCCGCCCTATATATTCAGGCGGGAGTCACCAGGCACGCACGCGCCCTGGCGGGGTTTCCCCATTCGGAAATCCTCGGATCACAGCTTGTTTATCAACTCCCCGAGGCTTATCGCAGATTACTACGTCCTTCTTCGGCTCCAGATGCCAAGGCATCCACCGTTTGCTCTTTAAAACTTGAAATCACATAAGTAAAGAGAATAAACACGCACACCACCCCGAAAGGCAATCCACGCGCTCAGACCTTATTTCATGAAACACATTGTGTTTCAAAGATGCTCGCGTCCACTGTGTAGTTCTCAACGTACGGTCGATCCCCCCACCATAAGCAACACGTCTCACAGCGAAGGGTCAGAAACCAAGCCCACCCACACCCCCAAAAGAGCACGAACGGTCTAGGCCTCCAGGACCCAATAATGTGCACAAAACGGACACCCACCACCATGACAGAGAGTTCCAACAAACCCGAAGACTTGCGTACTACCCCCACCACACCAGCAGACACCCTGTTGTCAAATGTTCCACCCATGAGCACCCAGCACCACACACTCGGTGATGATCTGGGCAATCTACGAAACCAAAGGTTCCGAGTGCTCCTTAGAAAGGAGGTGATCCAGCCGCACCTTCCGGTACGGCTACCTTGTTACGACTTAGTCCTAATCACCAGTCCCACCTTCGACGGCTCCCTCCACAAGGGTTAGGCCACCGGCTTCGGGTGTTACCGACTTTCATGACTTGACGGGCGGTGTGTACAAGGCCCGGGAACGTATTCACCGCAGCGTTGCTGATCTGCGATTACTAGCGACTCCGACTTCATGGGGTCGAGTTGCAGACCCCAATCCGAACTGAGACCGGCTTTTTGGGATTCGCTCCACCTCGCGGTATCGCAGCCCTTTGTACCGGCCATTGTAGCATGCGTGAAGCCCAAGACATAAGGGGCATGATGATTTGACGTCATCCCCACCTTCCTCCGTGTTGACCACGGCAGTATCCCATGAGTTCCCACCATAACGTGCTGGCAACATAGGACGAGGGTTGCGCTCGTTGCCGGACTTAACCGAACATCTCACGACACGAGCTGACGACAACCATGCACCACCTGTAAACGAGTGTCCAAAGAGTTGACCATTTCTGGCCCGTTCTCGAATATGTCAAGCCTTGGTAAGGTTCTTCGCGTTGCATCGAATTAATCCGCATGCTCCGCCGCTTGTGCGGGCCCCCGTCAATTCCTTTGAGTTTTAGCCTTGCGGCCGTACTCCCCAGGCGGGGAACTTAATGCGTTAGCTACGACACAGAACCCGTGGAACAGGCCCTACATCTAGTTCCCAACGTTTACGGCATGGACTACCAGGGTATCTAATCCTGTTCGCTCCCCATGCTTTCGCTCCTCAGCGTCAGTTACGGCCCAGAGATCTGCCTTCGCCATTGGTGTTCCTCCTGATATCTGCGCATTCCACCGCTACACCAGGAATTCCAATCTCCCCTACCGCACTCTAGCCTGCCCGTACCCACTGCAAGCCCGAGGTTGAGCCTCGGGTTTTCACAGCAGACGCGACAAGCCGCCTACGAGCTCTTTACGCCCAATAATTCCGGACAACGCTTGCACCCTACGTATTACCGCGGCTGCTGGCACGTAGTTAGCCGGTGCTTTTTCTGCAGGTACCGTCACTTGCGCTTCTTCCCTACTAAAAGAGGTTTACAACCCGAAGGCCGTCATCCCTCACGCGGCGTTGCTGCATCAGGCTTGCGCCCATTGTGCAATATTCCCCACTGCTGCCTCCCGTAGGAGTCTGGGCCGTGTCTCAGTCCCAGTGTGGCCGGTCACCCTCTCAGGCCGGCTACCCGTCGTCGCCTTGGTGAGCCATTACCTCACCAACTAGCTGATAGGCCGCGAGTCCATCCATCACCAATAAATCTTTCCAACAACTGACCATGCGGCCGCTGTTCATATCCAGTATTAGACGCCGTTTCCAGCGCTTATCCCAGAGTGATGGGCAGGTTACTCACGTGTTACTCACCCGTTCGCCACTCTTCCACCCAGCAAGCTGGGCTTCATCGTTCGACTTGCATGTGTTAAGCACGCCGCCAGCGTTCGTCCTGAGCCAGGATCAAACTCTCCGTAAAATACTGATGTCACAAACCAGCGGAATAAGCCAGCAAGCAACGAGTTTGACCTGACAAACAAAAACAAACCATCAACCAACCCCCAAAGGAGGCCAGTACTGACAATCCGAATTATTCATCCAAAAGAATCACACCACCGAAACCCATACAGGCCCCGATGACGGGATATAAAATTTGGCATTTGACAATTAAGTGCACACTATTGAGTTCTCAAGGACCAGACACCCCCCGTAACGACCCGCAGGCCCTCCGAAGAGCAACTTTCCTAACTTACCACACCCAAATCATCCCTGCAAATCGATGAACCAGCGAACCAGTAACGATCAACAATGATTTCCCACGCCCGAAGACCCGAGACCACACAAGGTGGTGAGAGAGGTGGTGAGCGCATTATGTCGACCGGGCCGCTTCCGCGTCCCGCATCGTCGCGCTGACAAGGGATTACATTACGCGGGTTGGCCCCTCAGCCGCAAACCCTGCAGTAATTCCGGGCGTGTCTCCGCATGATTCCGCCAATCCAGAGAAATCTGGTCGGAGTTCACCACCCGAGTCCGGAACTAGTCGTCCACGATTCCAGCGAGAGTTTTTTTTCCTCGGCGAAGTATCGCGAAGCGTCCATGCAGCAGATCACTTGCCTGCAGAGCCTGGTCCTCTGACGTCACGGCAACGTTGTTGACGTAGACGCCGCCTTGGGAGATCGCCCGCCGGGCCTCGCTCGAGCTTGTCACCAGCCCAGAGTCGATGAGCAACTGAGCGATGCCTGATCCACCCGTACCTCGTGCGCTGGGGAGCTCCGCGATAGCTGCTTGCAGCGTGCCCGCGTCAAGCGAAGAGAGTTCACCTCTTCCGAAGAGCGCCTCGGAGGCATCGATTGCAGCTTGAGTCGCCGCGGTGCCGTGCACCAGAGTGGTGACCTCGAGCGCCAATCGTTTCTGCGCCGCACGCCGGAACGGTTCATCCGACACCAGCCGTTCAAGCTCCTCGATTTCGGTGCGCGTGAGGAAGGTGAAGACCCTCAGCCTGTCGATCACGTCTGCGTCGGCCTGGTTAAGCCAGAACTGGTAGAACCGGTACGGTGAGCACATTTCTGGGTCGAGCCAGATCGCATTCCCCTCGCTCTTCCCGAACTTCGTGCCGTCTGAATTCGTGATCAGCGGCGTTCCGATCGCGTGAGCGGAGGCACCTTCGACCTTCCGAATCAGATCGGTGCCGCTGGTGAGGTTGCCCCACTGATCGCTGCCCCCGGTCTGGAGCACGCACTCGTACTGCCGAAATAATTCCAGAAAGTCAAAGCCCTGCAACACCTGGTAGCTGAATTCGGTGTAACTGATGCCGGCCTCGCTGTTGAGTCGCGCCGCCACCGCGTCCTTCTTGAGCATCGTGCCCACTCGGAAGTGCTTCCCCACTTCACGCAGAAAATCGATCGCGGAAAGAGGCGCCGTCCAATCGAGGTTGTTCACGAGTCGCACCGCGTTCTCGCCCTCCCCGGAGAGGAATCTACTGACTTGACCCTGCAACCGCGTCACCCACTCGGCAACGGTGTCACGGCTATTCAGCGTGCGCTCGGCTGTGGGCCTGGGGTCTCCGATGAGCCCGGTAGATCCACCCACGAGCCCGAGCGGCCTATGCCCCGCGAGTTGCAAACGGCGCAACAGCAGCAGCTGAACCAGGTTTCCGAGGTGCAGGCTCGGTGCCGTCGGATCAAACCCGCAGTAGTACGTGATGGGTGTGCCCGCGAGGAGTTCGGCGAGCGCATGCTCGTCTGTCGAGACGTGGATCAGGCCGCGCCATTGGAGCTCCTCCCACAGGGTCGCGAAACTCTCATCGTTTCGCTGGGAAGCAAGGATCTCGGTGCGTTCACTCGTTGCTGACACGCCTGTCATCGTATCGCGCCTCGGAATCAGTTCTGCTCGCTACGCGTCGACTGCACGGAACTCGGCAATTCGCTCGGAGAGGAGCGCGAGTTGCTCGTCGACGCGCGCACGAGCGGTACCCCCCACCCCGACCCTGGAGTTGACGGATCCCTCGATCGTGAGGACCTCGCGCACATCTGGTGTGAGGTGCGGTGATACCGCCGCCAGTTCCTCGTCGCTTGGCTCATGCAACTCGATGCCACGATCCTCGCAATACCTCACCAATTCGCCGGAGATTTCGTGTGCATCGCGGAAGATCACGCCCTGCTTGACGAGCCACTCAGCGACATCGGTTGCGAGCGAGAATCCCTGCGGTGCAAGGTCGGCCATCCGATCCACATCGAAGCGCATCGTTGCGACCATGCCGGTGAACGCTGGCAGGAGCACCTCGAGCTGATTCACAGAGTCGAAGACCGGCTCCTTGTCTTCCTGCAAGTCGCGGTTGTAGGCGAGCGGCAGGCCCTTGAGTGTCGCGAGCAGCCCGGTGAGATTTCCGATGAGCCGCCCCGACTTCCCGCGTGCCAACTCGGCGATATCAGGGTTCTTCTTCTGCGGCATGATCGAGGACCCGGTCGAGTAGCCATCGTGCAGACGCACGAAGCCGAACTCTTTGGTGTTCCAGAGGATGATCTCCTCGCTCAGCCGCGAGAGGTCAATGCCGATCTGGGCGCAAATGAACGCGAACTCGGCCACCACATCGCGCGCGGCTGTGCCGTCAATCGAGTTTTCGAGGGGATCGCCCAGTCCGAGCTCGGTCGCAATCAGCCGTGGATCGAGGCCCAGCGAACTCCCCGCGAGCGCGCCACCGCCATATGGCGAGCGACGCGCACGCACCGCCCAGTCGCGCAGACGCTCGAGGTCGCGCACGATCGGCCACGCGTGCGCGGCGAGCTGATGGGCGAGCAGCACTGGCTGCGCGTGCTGCAGGTGCGTGCGACCCGGCAGAATGGCTGCGGGATGAGCGAGCGCCTGAGACAGGATGGCCTGGGCCAAGTCAAGGAGCTGCCGACGGATGACCGCGGCATGGTCGAGCAGGTAGAGCCGGACCAAGGTAGCAATCTGGTCGTTCCGGCTACGTCCCGCGCGAAGCTTGCCACCGAGTTGCACTCCGGTGATCTCGATGAGCCCGCGTTCAAGCGCGGAGTGCACATCTTCGTCGTCGTGCGCAGGCACGAACCTGCCATCAGCAACGCGCGCGGCGAGTTCATCAAGCGCCTCACGCATGGCCACAAGCTCAGCGTCGTCAAGGTAACCGGCCGACGCGAGCGCCGCAGCGTGCGCTTTCGAACCACGAATGTCGTACGGTGCAAGCACCCAGTCGAACTGAGTGGACTTGCTCAGGAGCTGCAATTCCGGCGAGGGACCGCTTTCAAACCGGCCGCCCCACAGCGCTCCGGCCTCCGCCGCTCGGTTTTCAGTCTCGCTCATTTGCTCTCCTTCAACAACCAGGCCATCAAAGCTTTCTGCGCGTGCAGTCGGTTTTCCGCTTCGTCCCACACCACGCTCTGCGGGCCATCAATGACTTCCGCAGCTACCTCGAACTCGCGGTAGGCCGGCAGACAGTGCAGAAAGATCGCGTCGGACTTCGCGTGCGCCATGAGCGTCGGATCCACTCGATACCTACCGAAGATTTCAATGCGCCCCGCCTTCTCGGCCTCTTGACCCATCGATACCCAGGTGTCAGTAATCACCGCATCAGCACCGCTTACCGCAGCCACCGGATCGGTGGTTACCGTGACGCTGCCCCCGGTCTCTGCTGCGATGCGCTCGGCATCGGCGACAATCTCGGCGCGGGGCAGAAAGCCCTCTGGCCCAGCGACACGAATGTGCATGCCGGCGGTCGCGAAACCCAGCAGGTAGGAGTGCCCCATGTTGTTCCCTGCGTCGCCGACGTATGCCGCGGTCAAACCTGCAAGCTCCCCCCTGCGCTCTCGAATCGTCTGGAGGTCGGCGAGTATCTGGCAGGGATGAAAATCGTCGGAGAGGGAGTTGATTACCGGCACGGTCGCGCTTGCCGCCATCTCTTCAAGCCCTGCGTGGGCGAATGTGCGCCAAACGATGAGATCCACCATGCGTGACAGAACCCGCGAGGTGTCGGAAATCGATTCCTTGGCACCGAGTTGGGCCTCGCCCGGATTCACGATGATCGCGTTGCCGCCCAGCTCTGCGATTCCTGCGGCGAAGCTGAAGCGGGTGCGGGTTGAGGTCTTGTCAAAGAAGACGGCGGCCGATCTTGGCCCCTCAAGCGGACGCTCGGCGAATGGATCGAGCTTCAGCCGGGCCGCGAGGTCGAGAACCTCACGTTGCTCGGCAGGCGTCAGATCGTCATCACGCAGAAAGTGTCTCGTCACCCGCCTAGTCTAACGAGGACGGGGTGGGGCGTACGCCCCACCCCGTCCTCCACAGCGAATTGCTGTCGCGACTACTTCGCGAGCTGCTGCTTCAGCCGTGAGGCCGAGCGCGCGCGGGTGTTCGCGTCGAGATCCACCTTGCGGATCCGCACAACCTCGGGAGTCACCTCGACGCACTCGTCTTCGCGAGCGAATTCTAGGCATTCCTCGAGGGTGAGCTGACGCGGCGGAGTCATCGATTCGAAGCTGTCGGAGCTCGCCGCACGCATGTTGGTGAGCTTCTTCTCCTTCGTGATGTTGACGTCCATGTCTTCGTTGCGCGAGTTCTCGCCGATGACCATGCCCTCGTACACCTCTTGCGTGGGCTGCACGAAGAATGACATGCGCTCCTGCAGGTTGATAAGCGAGAAGGGCGTGACGACGCCCGAGCGGTCAGCCACGATCGACCCATTGTTGCGAGTGACGATCGGGCCAGCCCACTCGTCGTAGCCGTGCGAGATCGCGTTGGCGATGCCGGTACCACGGGTCGTGGTCATGAACTCGGAGCGGAACCCGATCAGACCACGCGAGGGAACGATGAATTCCATGCGCACCCAGCCGGTGCCGTGGTTCGTCATATTCTCCATGCGACCCTTTCGCGCGGCGAGCAGCTGCGTGATTGCCCCGAGGTGCTCCTCGGGGGTGTCGATGGTGAGGTGCTCGTAGGGCTCGTGTACCTTCCCGTTGACCTCTTTGGTGACCACCTGGGGCTTGCCAACGGTGAGCTCGAAGCCCTCTCGACGCATGTTCTCGACGAGGATCGCGAGCGCGAGTTCGCCACGACCCTGCACCTCCCACGCGTCCGGGCGTCCCACGTCGAGCACGCGCAACGAAACGTTACCGATGAGCTCGCGATCGAGACGGTCCTTGATCATGCGGGCGGTGAGCTTGTGGCCCTTTACCTTACCGACGAGCGGCGAGGTGTTGGCTCCAATCGTCATAGAGATGGCGGGCTCGTCAACCGAAATGGTCGGGAGCGGGCGTACATCTTCAGCGTCACAGATCGTCTCACCGATGGTGATGTTCTCGATGCCCGCGATGGCCACGATGTCGCCGGGGCCAGCCTTCTCAGCGGGGAAGCGCGTCAGCGCCTTGGTGAGCATCATCTCGGTGATGCGAACGTTCTGCACCGTGCCATCCTGCTTCACCCACGCGACGGTCTCGCCCTTGTGGATCCAGCCATTGTGCACGCGCAGCAGCGCGATACGGCCAAGGAACGGCGAGGAGTCGAGGTTCGTGACGAGCGCCTGCAACGGGTGCTCATCGTCGAAACTCGGAGCGGGAACCCGCTCGAGGATGGTCTGAAAGAGTGGCTCGAGATCCGGGTTGTCGGGAAGTTCACCGTTGCCTGGACGGTTGTGGCTCGCGGCCCCGGCGCGACCCGAGAGGTACACGGTGGGAACATCCAGCACTGCGTCCACATCGATTTCGGGGTGATCTTCGGAGAGATCCGAGGCAAGACCCAGCAGGAGATCCTGCGCCTCGACCACAACCTCTTCAATGCGCGCATCGGGCCGGTCGGTCTTGTTGACCGCGAGGATCACGGGGAGCTTGGCCTCAAGTGCCTTACGCAGCACGAATCGGGTCTGCGGCAGCGGCCCCTCGGACGCATCGACGAGCAACACCACGCCGTCGACCATCGAGAGCGCGCGTTCGACCTCGCCACCAAAGTCGGCGTGACCCGGAGTATCAACGACATTGATAATGATGGGCCCGTTCTTCGCGTGGGCACCAACGTAGGTGATGGCCGTGTTCTTAGCCAGAATCGTGATGCCCTTTTCGCGCTCGAGATCATTCGAGTCCATAACCCGATCGTCCATCTCGGAGTGTGCGTCAAAGGAGTTCGTCTGACGCAGCATGGCGTCGACGAGGGTCGTCTTGCCATGGTCGACGTGAGCGACGATGGCAACGTTGCGGAGGTCTTCGCGAGTGGCGAGAGCCATAGAGGTAGTTCCTAACGAACGAAATACGAAATGCCGGCGGCGCGGATGCCAGGCGCGACACGATGGGCCGAGCGCAAGAAAGCCGACACACTATTCTAACGGATCAGTCTGTGGGGTCACCAAGCCGGGTTCGCGAGGCGAGTCCGGCGATCGCCTCGAGCACGCAGAGAGCCGCGAGTCGCACAGTCCGACCGTCTGCGGAGTCCGCTTGAACGTCCACCTCAGCGATGTCGATGCCGCGCACCCGATCGTCCGCGGCGAACAAGCGGGCGAAGCGTCGCAACTCGTGCGCTTGCAGCCCACCAGGCAACGAGGCGGGGCACCCCGGGGCGACCGAGCGATCGCAGACATCGACATCAAGGTCGACGTGGATCGCGCCGCCCCCCGCCCCCGCAATCTCGAGCGCCTCCGCAACCACTGCGCTGATCGGCCGATCGTGCAGTTCGTCTCGATGCACCACCGTGATTCCGAGATCCTTCGCGCGCTCACGGTAAGCCCGGGAGTTGGCAAAATCCGCGATGCCGACCTGCACGATGCGATGCGGATCAAGCCCGGCCTCGATCAGGCGCCGCACCGGCGAGCCATTACTTCGCCCCTCGCGCAGATCGTGGTGTGCGTCGAGCGTCACGAGTCCGGCGGTGCGGAGCCCGGCAACTCCCCCGGACACCCCAATGGCCGCGGGCACGGTCAGCGCGTTATCGCCCCCGAGCGCAATCACGAGCCGAGCATGCGTGGCGAGTACCGTCACAGCTTCGGTGGCATCCTTTTCGCCGGCAACGGAGTCGGGCCCCGTGAGATCCCCGGCATCGACGATACGCAGCACCTCGTCGAGCACGAGTTCGCGCTCTGCACCGCGAGCCCCGGGCGATGCCGGATCCACCAGGTGGCTTGAATAGCGGCGCAACGCACGCCGCACCGCAGCGGGAGTCTCGTGCGCCTGTGACGGCGAGAGCGAGGTGCGCGACGTGGGAATGCCGACGAGCGCGAGGTCGACTTGCTCGCCCGGACGCGGCGGGGGCCATCCTCCGGTGCGCGGCCACAGCGGATCATGCGAAAGGTCTGACGACTTGATGTTCATGGGCTCCCGCCTGATTGTCTCCCAGCGGTGCCCTCCCCGCAAGACCGACTCTGCTCGCGCAGGGGACAGAAAATGTCGGCCTGCTTCGGCTTTCCAGCACCTCCACCCCATTCTTCACGGCTGCCGGCCCGACCTCGAGGACCCACGACGGCGAGCGTCTGGTATTCCAGACAAATGAGACTCATTCGGGGTGCCCTCCGGGCCGCAGGTGCGCTGGAATCATGGAATGGACGCACGCTCAGACCACACGATTGCCCTCGGTGAGGGCACGCTCACCATCGGCGATGTCGTCGCCGTCGCGCGCGAGGATGCCCCGGTGACACTCGACCCCAGCGCGCTGGAGCGGATCGCCGAGAGTCGCCGCATGATCGATGAACTCGCACGCGACACGCGCCCGCACTACGGCGTCTCGACGGGATTCGGGGCACTTGCCAAGGTGCAGATCCCATCGGAAAACCGGGCACAGCTCCAACGCAGCCTGATCCGCTCGCACGCCGCTGGCACCGGCCCGGAGGTGGAGCGTGAGGTGGTGCGCGCACTGATGCTTCTCCGTCTGAACACCCTCGTAACCGGGCGGACAGGCGTGCGCCCCGTTGTCGCAGAAACGTACGCGGCCATCCTCAACGCAGGCATCACTCCGGTGGTGCACGAGTATGGCTCACTCGGCTGCTCGGGCGACCTCAGTCCCCTCGCGCACTGCGCGCTCACACTTATCGGCGAGGGGATGGTGCGCATGGGTGCAGATCGTTCCGCCGCCCCCGAGCCAGCGGCGGCGGCACTTGAGCGTGCCGGGATCACCCCGGTGGTGCTCAGAGAAAAAGAAGGACTCGCCCTCATCAACGGCACCGACGGGATGCTGGGTATGTTGTGCCTGGCGCTGCACGACCTGAGCTCGCTGCTGAAGATCGCCGACCTCGCTGCAGCGGCGAGCGTCGAGGCGCTCATGGGTTCGGACGCGGTGTTCGCGCCCGAGCTACAGGCGCTGCGTCCGCACCACGGTCAGGCCGTGGCCGCCGCGAACATCGCCCGGGTACTCGTCGAGTCGGGCCTGATCCAGCGCCCGCACGAGGGCGAGTTCACCCGCGTGCAAGACTCCTATTCGCTGCGCTGCGCCCCGCAGGTGCACGGCGCGGTGCGAGACACGGCGGCGCACGCCGCCATGGTGGCCGAGATCGAACTGCGATCCGCGATCGACAACCCGGTTGTGCTGCCCGATGGCCGGGTCGAGTCGAACGGCAACTTCCACGGCGCCCCCGTCGGGTACGTGCTCGACTTCTTGGCAATCGCGGTGGCGGATCTCGCGAGCATCTCGGAGCGCCGCACCGACCGTTTTCTCGACGTGTCGCGCAGCCACGGGCTGCCGCCGTTTCTCGCAGCCAACCCCGGCCTCGACTCGGGCCTCATGATCGCGCAATACACGGCGGCTGGCATCGTGAGCGAACTGAAGCGCCTCGCTGCACCGGCTTCGGTGGACTCAATTCCTTCGTCGGCCATGCAGGAGGACCACGTCTCGATGGGCTGGCACGCCGGGCGAAAGTTGAGGCGCTCTCTCGACGGGCTCAGCCGCGTGCTCGGTATCGAGCTGCTCGCCTCGACGCGCGCGCTCGATTTTCGAGCTGCGGACGGCGCAGGCACGCCCGCTCCCGCAACCTCCGCGATCCACCGGTTGTTTCGCACACGCATTCCCGCGCCTGCGACCGACACCTTTCTGTCTCCACTCATCGATGCTGCGCACCACTTCGTGGTGTCCGGTGCCGTGCTAGAAGCCGCGGAGGCTGCGCTCGCTGAGCCGCTGGAATGAGCAGCGATCGAGGTGCCTCACAAGGGACAGGGTTCAGCTCAGTCGGATATCTCACTCCAGTCGGGCCAAAGAGGGCCCAGCCCTCCGACGCAACTGACATATCCGACCTCGGTGGCCTCGCGATAGGCTGCCGCTGTGAGTCAGCCAAAGGTGCCCGCAGCGGATCAGACGCTGCGAATCCTGTCCCTCCTGGCCGGGGCGCGGGGACCACTGCCCGCGAGCATGATCGCGACGCAGCTGGGGCTGCCCCGATCCACCGTGTACCACCTGCTCGACACACTGCAGGAGCACGGCTTCGTCATGCACGTGCCGGAGGAGCACCGGTACGGGCTTGGGATCGCGGCTTTCGAGCTGAGCTCGGCGTACTCCCGGCAGGAACCGCTTACCCGGATCGGTCGTCCGCTGCTGACCGCCCTGGTTGATCGCGTGCACGTCAGCGGCCACCTGGCTGTGCCCCACGGCCGCGACGTGCTCTACGTCGTCGAGGAACGCGCCCAAGGTGCCCCAGCCCTGGTCACCGGTGTCAACGTGCGGCTGCCCATGCACTTGACGGCGAGTGGCCGGGCGATCCTTGCGGCACTCCCGCGCGCGCAGGTGCGGGCGCTCTACCCCGACCGTGACGCTTTTGTGCATCGGCATGACAACAGCGATGCGATCAACGCCGCCAGGCCGATCGACGGAGATCACGAGATCGACATCGACCGCTACTCGAGGCTGCGTGCGGTGCTCGATGCCACGACCACACGCGGATTCGCCCTTGAACGCGGATCCGTCACGCCGGGCTTCTCTTCTGTCGCAATGCCCGTGAATGATCACCGCGGATGGCCGGTCGCCGCGGTCGCGGTGACGTTTCGCGACGACGAGGCGACAGCGGATCGCCTCGCCGAGCTCGCCTCGCACGTGCGCGTGGCGGCCGAGACGCTCTCGACGCGTATCTACGGCCGCGCCGCGCACTAAAAGGCACCCGAGGCATCTGCAGGACAGCCTGTACAAGCTGCGCGGCCCCCTATCGGACGCGGATGCCGGCCCTCCACACGGCCGAGGTCAGCGGAACACCGGGGCGATAGGCGAGGTGCGTTACCGAGGGGGCTTCCAGCAGCTGAAGATCAGCACGGGCACCTGGGCGGATCATCCCCACCGCGGGCTGCTTGGCGCCCCGGGGATCGATCCAGCCCGTCTCGTGCATGCTGAGCGCCCTGGCCCCGCCCAGTGTCGCGGCACGCACCGCTTCTGCCACGGTCAGCCCCATCTGCAGCACTGCGGTGGCCACACAGAACCCCATCGAGGTGGTGAAGGAGGTGCCGGGGTTGCAGTTGGAGGCAATCGCCACCACCGCGCCCGCATCGATCAGTTGCCGCGCCGGGGCGAGTGGCATGCGCGTTGACAGGTCGCAGGCCGGCAGCACCGTCGCAACCGTGCCGCGACGCCCATCTCCCCACGACTGTGCCAGCGCGTCAACGTCGGCACCAGAAAGAAAGCCCACGTGGTCAACGCTGAGCGATCCGTACTCGACCGCGAGCCGCACCCCCGGGCCGTGTCCCAACTGGTTCCCGTGCACGCGGGTTGCGAGGCCGGCGTCGGCCGCGGATTCGAGCACTCGTCTGGCGGCGGTCTCGTCGAACGCGCCGGCCTCGCAGAACACATCGACCGCGCTCACGTGTGGTGCCACGGCTGCGAGCATCGGCCCGGTTACAAGCTCGAGATAGGTCTGCGGATCCACTCCCGTCGGCACCACGTGTGCACCGAGGAACGTGACGGCGTCAGCGTGTTTCGCTGCGATGCGGGCCGACCGAAGCTCGTCCTGGGTGGTGAGACCGTAGCCGGTCTTCGTCTCGATGATCGTGGTGCCACCGCTTCGGGCCTCTGCGATCAGTCGAGTGAGATTCGCCTCAAGCTCTGTGTCGCTTGCCAGTCGAGTCGCCTCCACTGTGCGGTTGATGCCTCCCGCGGCATACGTCTCCCCTGCCATGCGGGCCTCAAACTCAGCGGTGCGATCGCCGGCGAAGACCATGTGCGTGTGCGAATCAACCCAACCGGGCAAGACCGCGCGCCCCGCCGCGTCGAAACGCGTGTCGGCGGCCGGCGCGTCGGACGCGAGTCCAACCCAGACCACAACATCGCCCTCGATGACCACTGCGGCATCGGAAATCCGCCCGTTGGCACTCGCCTCGGCACCCGCACCAGCACCGGAACCGGAACCGGAACGGAAACCGGACCCGAGCCGTTCGTCGTTGGTCGTGAGCTCGCCGATGTTGTCGATCAGCAGCGTGTGACTCATGCGGCTCTCCCTCGGCACAGTGGTGGCGGGCTACAGGGCCCGGTCGGTATTGCGGATCACGGGTTCCATCGGCACTCGCACGCCTCGTTCGCGCGCAACCTCCGCCGCGCGCTCATACCCAGCATCAACGTGCCGGATCACGCCCATGCCCGGGTCGTTCGTCAAGAGGCGCTGCAGCTTCTGGGCGGCGAGCGCCGTGCCGTCGGCGACCGACACCTGCCCGGAGTGCACGGAGCGACCAATTCCGACTCCACCACCGTGGTGCAGCGACACCCAGGTGGCCCCCGACGAAGACGCAAGCAGGGCATTCAGTATCGGCCAATCGGCGATGGCATCCGAGCCATCAGCCATGGCCTCAGTCTCGCGGTACGGGGAGGCAACCGAACCGGAGTCGAGGTGATCGCGCCCGATCACGATGGGGGCGCTCAGCTTCCCCTCGGCAACGAGCTCGTTGAACCGCACCGCGGCCTTCGCGCGATCTCCGTACCCGAGCCAACAGATGCGGGCAGGCAGCCCCTCGAACTCGACCCGCTCTTGTGCCGCGCGGATCCACCTGTGCAGGTGCGCATCGCCCGGAAAAAGCTCGAGAATCGCCTCGTCGGTCACGCGGATGTCTTCGGGATCGCCCGAGAGCGCCGCCCAACGAAATGGACCCATGCCCTCGCAGAAGAGAGGCCGAATGTAGGCGGGCACGAAACCCGGGAATTCGAACGCACGGTCGTACCCGCCGAGCCTCGCCTCATCGCGGATCGAGTTACCGTAGTCGAAGACCTCGGCTCCCGCGTCTTGGAAACCGACCATCGCGGCGACCTGCGTCGCCATGGAGTGGCGGGCGGCGAGAGTGAATGCCTCGGGGTCTGCGTCGGCCCGGGCATGCCAGTCGGCAACGGAAACTCCCACCGGAAGGTACGACAGCGGATCGTGCGCGCTCGTCTGATCGGTGACCACATCGATCGTAACCTCGCCCGCCAGGTGTCGGCGGAGCACCTCGGGAAAGACCTCGGCAGCGTTGCCGACAAGCCCAACGGACCAGCCGCGCCGCTCTGCCTGGGCGCGCTGCACCGTCGCGAGTGCCTGGTCGAGGTCGGTCGCCATTTCGTCGAGATATCGCTTACCGTGTCGCCGCCGTAGACGTGTCTCGTCGACATCGACGATCAGGCATGCGCCGCCGTTGAGTGTCACCGCGAGCGGCTGCGCTCCCCCCATGCCGCCGCAGCCACCAGTGAGCGTGATCGTGCCCGCGAGGGTGCCCTCCGCCGCGCCATCCGGCTGCGCGGGGAGGCGACCTTGGGCGGCAAGCTTTCTCGCAACCGCGGCGAAGGTTTCGAACGTGCCCTGCAGGATGCCCTGAGTGCCAATGTAGATCCACGACCCCGCGGTCATCTGCCCGTACATCGTGAGCCCCTCGGCCTCGAGGCGGCGAAACTCCGGCCAGTTGGCCCAGTCACCCACGAGGTTCGAGTTCGCAATAAGCACGCGCGGTGCCCAAACGTGTGTGCGAAAGACCCCCACCGGCTTTCCCGATTGCACGAGGAGCGTCTCGTCATCCTCGAGGTCGCGCAGCGTGTCGATGATGGCCTCGAACGCCTCCCAGCTTCGCGCCGCTCGGCCGGTTCCGCCGTAGACCACCAGGTCGTCGGGCCGTTCGGCCACCTCGGGGTCGAGGTTATTCATGAGCATCCTCAGCGGAGCCTCGGTCTGCCAGCTCTTGGCCGAGATCTCGGTACCGCGTGGCGAACGGACGGGACGGGTGCCAGGAAGTGCCATGGGAGTGCCTTTCGAGAGATTTCGAGAGCAGATCGCTGGTTCCATCTCACCTCGCTGACCCGCGCAAGGCAACGCGCGCGGAGCCACCCTTGTCCGGGATTCCAGACGCGGCTACCCGAAGTTCTTGCGCACCTCGAGGTACCGTCGTGCGGGAACGGCCTTGAAATGTCCCACCACCTCTGAGAACGGCACCAGCACGATCTCGTCGCCCCGAAGCGCGGCAAGCATGCCCCACTGCCCTGCATCGATTGCATCAGCGCCAGCGAACCCCGTGCGGGTGGCGAGCACCCGGTCAAACGCTGTGGGAGAGCCGCCCCGTTGCACGTACCCCAGCACGGTCGCCCGGGTCTCGATGTTCGTTCGCTCTTCAATCAGCGGCGCGAGCACCTCGGCGATACCGCCCAGGCGGGGCCGCCCGAAGCGGTCGACCCCCGGGTTTGTCACCGCCTCCGCCATCCCATCAAGGCGGAAGCCTTCGGCGACGACCACCAGCGAGGACCGGCCGCGCTCCTGCACGCTCAGCACCCACTCGGCAATCTGCTCGAGCGACTCTGGATGCTCTGGGATGAGGGTGACCTGCGCCCCACCCGCCATGCCAGCGTGCAGGGCGATCCACCCGGCGTTGCGACCCATCACCTCAAGCACCATGCAGCGACGATGTGATTCGCCCGTGGTGCGCAAACGATCGATCGCCTCGGTAGCGGTCGAGACCGCGGTGTCAAATCCAAAGGAGTAGTCGGTACCCACGATGTCGTTGTCGATGGTCTTCGGGAGCCCGACAACGTGAATGCCCTGGTCATGCAACATCTTCGACACCCGATGTGTGCCGTCGCCGCCGATCAGTACGAACCCTTCGATTCCGTACTCGGCCATGCGCCCACGAATCATGTCGTAATCCCCGGGTACTCCAGCCCAAGAAGTGAACGGGCTCACCCGACTCGTGCCGAGCATCACACCCCCGTGAGGCGCGATCCCGCGAACCGCACTGCGGTCAAGGTTGATCCAGTCTCCCTCGAGAAAGCCACGCCACCCATCCATGAAGCCGATCATCTCGTGACCGAGCACCTCAACACCGCGCAGCACGACCCCGCGAATCGCAGCATTCATGCCCGGACTGTCGCCGCCACTGCAAAGCACACCGATTCTCATACGGGTCAGCCTAGTTGGCGCGGTTTACGCGGAGGGGTCGGCGCGGAAAACACCCGGGATCGCCTCGATCTCCCTCCTGGCACGCTGCCGCCGATACGCTGATCGCGTGACCGCAGAAAGCCCAACGATGCCCCAGCCCTCGAACACTCGCCTGAAGTGGGAGATCGCCATCGTGCTCGCGCTCTCGTTCGGCGCGTCGGCGGTGTACGCGGTGGTTGCCATTGTCGAACGGGTGACCCGCGAGACTTCCCTCGCTTCCCAGACCGCGACGATCAATCGCGCGCTGTCAGAACGCCCGTGGTTCGACCTCGTCTACCAGCTGCTCGGCTTTACCTTCGGCCTCGCCCCGGTGGCGCTCGTCATCTTCCTCCTGTGGCGTGAACGGCGCCCACACCTGTCGCGTCTGGGGTTCGGTCGATCCACCGGGTTGAAACAAAGCTGGTGGATCACGGAGACCGGCGGAGGCGTGCTGCTTGCCGCCGCGATCGGCATTCCGGGTATCGGTTTCTACCTCGCCACGAAGGCGCTCGGTATCAACGTCACCGTGGTTCCGACGACCCTCGACACCGCATGGTGGACCGTGCCCGTGCTGGTGCTCGCCGCGCTGCGAGCGGCCCTGGGTGAGGAATTCATCGTGGTCGCCTACTTGTTCGATCGGCTGCGTCGACTCGGGCTGGGCACGACCACCATCATCGTGGTGAGTGCCGTGCTCCGCGGGACCTACCACCTGTACCAGGGATTCGGAGGGTTTCTGGGCAACGTGATTATGGGACTCGTGTTCGGGTGGATCTACCGGCGCACCGGTCGCGTGCTCCCGCTCGTCGTCGCGCACTGGGTGCTCGATATCGTGAGCTTTGCCGGGTACCCACTGGCCCTGGCTTGGTGGCCCGAGTTGTTCGGAGTGGCTACTTAGGAGCCGCTACAGCGGCCTGATGCTCTCGACCATCGCGGCCGAGAGGCCCCAGATTTCGTCATACAGTTCGGGGGCTTCGGCGCAACGCTGTGCGGGCTTCAAGACCTCAAACGATGCGTCGCCTACCCGCGAAATGCCCCACTCTGACCGCATCGCCGCACACGATTCCGGAAGCGAGCTGATGAGGGCCGAGTTGAGTACCAAACGACTATCTGCGTCGATAACGTAGCTCGTTTGTCCGAATCTCGTGCTGAGGTCGGCGGTAATTCCCCAGAAGGGCACGTCAAGCACCATCGTTGGCCCGACCTCAACCTGAGGCGGTTGATCATCTGCCGTTTCCGAGGGCTCAGGATCTGTCGAGGGCGACGGTGAGGCGGACGGCGTGGAGCCTGTCGTGGGTGTCTCGGTCGCCGTCGGTGCCGCGGTCGGTGTGGGCTCTGTTCCGCCCCCCAGCGCGTTCACGATGAAGATGGATGCGACCAGGGCGATGGCCACTCCTGCACCCACGATGATCCAGGGCAACATTTTTTTCCCCCCGGTGCCCCCCGTCACAGCGATCTTCTCGTACTCGTCGCTAGCGGGAGTACTTGCATCAGTGGCAGCCAGCAGGCCAAAGATCGAGGACTCGTCTGCCTGCGGAAGCGGAGCTGTGGGCGGGACCGACGAAGCCGGTACCACGGGCAACTCCGGCGCAGGCCGACTCGCCGCAGGCACTGGGGTCTGTGCGAATACTGGGATCGCGGGGGCGATCGGCTCCGCGGGTCGTGTGTCTGCGCTCTTTGGGGTCGGCATGTCGGCCTGTGAGAGTGGTTGCGTTGGTGGCTGAGGGTCGTTCATCGCCGCCGGCTGTGCCGAGCGCGCCGGCGTTCCGGCTGGCGGCAGCAAGAGCGGTGTCACGCCCGAGTCGGGTGACGAGGCCCGCTTCGGCTCAGGAAGCACCAGTGGCACAGGGTCAGCATCGGCCGCCTGTCGACGGCGCAAGCCGATCAACTCGTCGAAGCTGAGACCGGCTTGCTGGCCACCAACCGGTGCGGCAGGCCGAGCCGATTCACCGGGCTTCGAGGTCGCGGGGGGTTCGCCCGAAGTCGCTGGCTCAATTGGGTTGCTCTGCTGCTGAGGTTCGGGGTCGCCTTTGCTCGCCGACTCTAAGAACGCGCGCAGTTCCTCGTCATTCACCCTTTCAGACTACCGGGGAACAGCCTGTGGACGCGGCCGGGCGAGCTACACGAGCTCGGTAACTGCACCATTCTCTACGTGCCAACGCCGATCGAGCCTCACCGTGTGCAGCATTCGACGGTCGTGCGTGACCAGCAGCAGTGCACCCTTGTAGGTCTCTAGGGCCTGTTCGAGTTGCTCGATCGCCGGCAGGTCCAGATGGTTCGTGGGCTCGTCGAGAACGAGAACGTTGACGCCTCGGGCCTGCAAGAGCGCGAGACCGGTTCGCGTGCGCTCCCCCGGCGAAAGCTCACTCGCGGCGCGCGTCACGTGGTCGGCTTTCAACCCAAATTTCGCGAGCAGCGTTCGCACCTCGGCGGCTGACATCTCGGGCACGAGCGACTCGAATGTCTCAACGAGTGGGAAAGATCCCGCGAACAGGGAGCGGGCCTGATCCACTTCGCCGATCGCCACCGAGGTGCCGAGCGATGCGGAGCCGGAATCGGGAATCTGTCGCCCGAGAAGCACCCGCAGGAGCGTCGACTTGCCCGCACCGTTCGGGCCGGTGATCCCGATCCGCTCGCCGGCATTCAACTGCAGCGAGACCGGCCCGAGCGTGAACGCCCCCTGTTGGATCACGGCATCGTTCAGCGTCGCGACCACCGCGCTCGATCGCGGGGCTGTGCCGATCGTAAACTCAAGCTGCCATTCCTTACGCGGTTCCTCGACCTCCTCGAGGCGCCTGATCCGGCTCTCCATCTGACGCACTTTCTGCGCCTGCTTTTCGCTGGACTCGGTAGACGCTTTTCGCCGGATCTTGTCGTTATCAGGTGCCTTTTTCATGGCGTTTCGCACGCCCTGGCTCGACCACTCTCGTTGCATGCGCGCACGAGCCACGAGATCGGCTTTCTTCGCAGCGAAACCTTCGTAGTCATCCCGCTTATGCTGTCGGGCGATCTCGCGCTCCTCGAGATACGAATCGTAGCCGCCACCGAACACACGATTGCTGTGCTGCGCGAGATCGAGTTCGAGCACGCGGGTCACACACCGGGCAAGGAACTCGCGATCGTGGCTCACGAGCACGACGCCGCCTCGCAAACCCTGAACGAAGTTCTCGAGTCGTTCTAGACCGTCAAGGTCGAGATCGTTGGTGGGCTCATCGAGCAGCACGATATCAAATCGTGAGAGAAGAAGAGCAGCGAGCCCGACGCGCGCAGCCTGCCCGCCAGATAGCGAAGTCATGAGCGACTCCGGAGAGAGTCCGCTCACACCGTCCAGTGTCGCGGAACCTACGCCTGCAGCAGGCCTGTTCAATACCAGGCCCAGCTCTGCGAGTATCGCGGGCAACCGCTCTTCAAGATCTGCGGCTCCGCTCGCAAGCCAGCGATCAAGCGCGGCTGCATACACGTCGCCTGGGTCGGGGGTGCCTGGCGGCTGTGGCTCAAGATTTCCGAGCGCCTCGGCGGCCGCGTCCATCTCGCTCGTGGCACGCGCGCAACCCGTTCTCCGAGCGATATAGCCCGCGATCGTTTCCCCGGCGACTCGCTCGTGCTCCTGCGGGAGAAACCCCACAAACGCGTCGCTCGGTGCCAGACTCACCGTTCCCGCCTGCGGTTCGACCTCACCGGCGAGTATGCGTAGGAGCGTCGACTTTCCCGCACCGTTTACCCCCACCACTCCGATGACATCGCCCGGAGCAACCGTGAGGTTGAGACCGTCAAACAGGGTGCGGTGTGCGTAGCCACCAGCTAAGCCATGGGCTACGAGCGTTCCGGTCATCAGCCCAGCTTATTCAGTCCTGGAGAGGCGGGTGAACGGTCCCCCGAACGCTCACCTGAAGCCGGCGCCACTCAACGCTGTGCGAATGCCAGAATGTGCACGCGACTCTCTGGGGTGGCGGCACACTAGAGAACCTTCTTCACCACACTAGATTTCAATTGCATCTGACCGAACCCGGGTACCTTCGCATCAATGTCGTGATCTCCCACGCCGTCGGAGATCAACCGAATGCCGCGCACCTTGGTTCCGACCTTGACGACCCCGCCGCCTGCACCCTTGATCTTGAGGTCTTTCGTGATGGTGACGGTGTCACCGTCGGTGAGGACGTTGCCCACCGAGTCCCTGACAGCCGCCTCAGTCCCGACGGCCTCCGCTTCTTCAGCGGGAGCCCACTCATGCCCACACATGGGGCACACCAGCAACGAACTCTGCGTATAGGTATAGGATTCACCACACTCTGGGCACGGCGGCAGTGTGTCAGACATTGAGTTTCGTCTCCCTCGAATCACGACTGCACATCGTGAAAACCTCTTGTATGTGGGGGAACCCGGTGGTCCGAGCCATTCGCGCGACGCGCATCATCTTGGCCGGCGACACCAACGAAACGAATGAAGACCGATATCCACCCGAAGATGAGTGCGAAAACGACGATTTCGAATGCGGTGAGTCCGAAGAACCCTATAGAGAAGAGAATAGTCGAAAGCACCACACTGACGAGAAAAGCCACTGAAGCAACGAAATAAGCGCGAGGCATGCCACGGAGGATCCATGGCCCGGCACTCAGCAGGCCGAAATACATGACCGCCATCCCGCTCGCACAGAGATTGTGAATAATCAGGCTCACATTCACCGGAACTAGACCAACTCCCGCCAACATAATGCCCATAACAATGAACATCGCAGAGACAATCGTGGTACTTCTCCTGTTGGTGAGAATGCCGCGTTCCACGAGGGCACGCATGTCGTTGGCCAAATAGACGGCAAACGCGGTAACGAGCAGACCTGCGGCAATCAATGTGCCGTTAAACATGAAGCCCGACACACTCCAAAACGTGCCCAGTTGGCTGAAGTGAATCTTCCACCATGTGGGATCCGGAGACGAGACCATTGCGGTGAGTGTGCCAATGACAACGAACGACATCAGCAAAGATGACATCCGACGCGTGGTCATACGCGAAACTGACAGATAGGTCATATGCGCGCTCAGCCCGACGCTGACTGCCATGAGTGCCGTGGACCAGAAGGGGTCAACTTCGAGCCCAATGAACCCACGACTCAGAATGAAAAACACTCCGAGCACGGTCAGCGCAGCAAGCACAACGTGCACCAGGACCACTGCGATGGTATTCACGGTGAAGATCGCCGCGGGCAGCGTCCCCCTCCACTCTTGCCCTTCCAGCCGACGCGCGCGCCAGTAGCCTATGGATCCCGCGACTGCAGAAACCAACCCGGCCACGATCGCGACTACTGTCCCGAAAGACAGATCCCCAAAGAGCGGGAGCGGCGGCCATCCAATCCCGAGAATTATGCCCACAATTGCGCCGATGCCGCCGGCTAGCAGCGCTAGATAGATCGCCTGCGACTCTATACGAAGGGTAAGTTGAGGCTCCGCCGCTCTTCTCTCGGAGAGGGGAATCGATGCGGTCCCGAGCTGCGCGCGTCGATCGGTCATTCTGAGTGTGCCTTCCAGTCAGACGTTGTGGGTCTCAGCATAGATGCACGGCTCACAACTGCTGCGGGTTCTCTCCGCGATGGCTGGCCCGTTCAGCTCCACCGGCACGCTACATTGCTCCCTCGCTGGCCCGCTGCCTGCGTGACTTCTTCGAGCAATCGAGATGGATGGCTGCACACTCAAACGGAACTAGATCTCGTTACCGACCTGCGGTACCGTGTCGCAGGCAACGGTGACGCCACTCACTCCAGCGGTGGTGCGGGCATCTGGTTGTCGCGACGTTCTGCTGCGGCGAGTCGCTTGCCGCGATGCACGCCCACCTCGAAGGCGGTCACAACAACGAGGGTCACGCCCACGAGCGGCAGTACGAACCAGATCATCACGTCTGTGAGGCCCTCGAGCGCATCGTGTTGGGTGGCAGCGAGCACGAGGTAAGCGGTGTACGCGACGTAGAGCGCCACAAACGTGCCCCCCTCCCAACGGGCAACGATAAACCCGGTGAAAGCGATCGGTAGCAGCGCGATCGAGGCGGCAAGCATGAGAGGCAGGTCGAGAGCGATCGCGGCGGCCGGCACGGGGATGCCCTGACCGAAGATGATCGCCGGTACCCCGAGCACCATTCCGATGTTGAAGATGTTGCTGCCAACGATGTTACCGACGGCCATGTCTCGCTCACCTCGACGCACGGCAATGATCGACGTGGCGAGCTCGGGTAACGAGGTGCCGACGGCGACCACAGTGAGACCGACAATGAGGCTGCTTACTCCGAGCTCCGTTGCGATGCCCACCGCTCCGTTTACGAGCAGCTGCGCCCCGAGAACGAGAAGACCCAGGCCAACAACGAGCAACACGGAAGCAAGCCACAGGGGCGTCGGATTCCCCCTCGTAGCACTCGCGCTTGCGTCAGAGGATGCCTGAACGCGTGCAGTTCCGTTTGCCGCACCCTCGCGTCGCCCCACCGCGATGCTCATGACGGTGTGAACGACGAGGCCTGTGAGGAGCAGAAGGCCGTCGAGGAGCCCGATCTGGCCGTCGAGGCTGACCACGATGAGCAGAATCGACATGCCCACCATGACCGGCACATCGAACCGCACGATCTGCTTCTTAATGCTCAGGGGCAGCACGAGGGCCGAAATCCCGAGGATCAGCAGGATGTTGGCGATATTACTGCCCACGACATTGCCGAGCGCGAGATCGGGTTCATCGCGCAGAACGGCATCGACGGTCACGGCGAGTTCGGGTGCTGACGTCGCCGCAGAGACGACGACGAGGCCGACGATGAGCGGAGAAATGCCCACCCGTGTAGCGAGCGTGGATGCGCCACGGACGAGCGCCTCGCCTCCGGCGACCAGAATGACAATTCCGGCGATCACGAACACTATGTCGAGCAGCACGAGGTAATTCTAGAGGATCCTCAGGTCGAGATCGCCCCACTGCTCAAAGGAGGAGCGGAAGACCGCCACACGCACGCTGAATCCCTGGCGCGTGGGCTCAGCGACTGCCCGGGGCACTCCAGAGGATGGCTACACGTTGAAGCGGAACTCGACCACGTCGCCGTCTTGCATGACGTAATCCTTGCCCTCCATGCGCGCCTTGCCCTGCGACCGCGCGTCGGCCACCGAACCGGTCGCAACCAAGTCATCAAAGGAGATCACTTCGGCCTTGATGAAGCCTTTTTCGAAATCTGTGTGGATCACGCCCGCCGCCTGCGGTGCCTTCGAACCTTTGCGAATCGTCCACGCGCGCGATTCCTTCGGACCGGCCGTGAGGTAGGTTTGCAGGCCCAGGGTGTCGAAGCCGACGCGGGCGAGCTGATCCAGCCCGCTTTCTTCCTGGCCGATCGAGGCCAGCAGCTCCGCAGCGTCTTCGTCGCTCAGCTCCATGAGCTCACTCTCGAGCTTCGCATCGAGGAAGATGGCTTTCGCGGGTGCCACGAGGGCCGCGAGCTCCGCGAGCTTTGCCTCGTCGCCGAGCACCCCTTCATCGACATTGAACACGTAGAGGAAAGGCTTCGCGGTGAGCAGCCCGAGCTCGCGAATGGGCTCAAGGTCGATGTCCGAGTGCGACAAGAGTTTGCCATCGTTGAGTGCCGCCATTGCGGCCTGCGCGGCGGTGACCACCGATGCGTCGATCTTCTTGGACTTCAGTTCCTTCTCATACCGAACCAGCGCCTTCTCGACCGTCTGCAGATCGGCGAGAATGAGCTCGGTGTTGATCGTCTCCATGTCACTCGAGGGGTTCACCGCACCCTCAACGTGAATCACGTCTGGATCGCTAAAACCGCGCACCACCTGGGCGATTGCATCCGCCTCACGAATGTTCGCCAAGAACTGATTGCCGAGTCCTTCGCCCTCGCTTGCGCCTCGCACAATACCAGCGATATCGACGAAACTCACCGCCGCCGGAAGGATGCGCTCGGAACCGAATATCTCGGCGAGCTTCGCCAGCCTCGGATCAGGCAGGTTCACCACACCCACGTTGGGTTCGATCGTCGCGAACGGATAGTTCGCCGCGAGCGCATCGTTATGGGTGAGAGCGTTGAAGAGGGTGGACTTGCCAACATTGGGCAGACCGACGATTCCGATAGTGAGAGCCACAAGGGTCAAGTCTACCCGTGCCGTTGAACTGCGGGTTGACCGCTCGGCGCCTGTCAGTGGGGTATGTCAAGATTCTTTGGTGCCAGTTGACTTCACCGCCATAGACTTCGAAACCGCCAACAGCCACGCATCATCTGCGTGCGCTGTGGGACTCGTGCGGGTGCGAGACGGCAAGGTGGTGGATCGCGCGAGCTGGCTCATCCGCCCGCCCGCGGGGCACGACGAGTTTCTTCGTTTCAATATCAAGATCCACGGCATCACGCCCGAAATGGTCGAGGATGCCCCGGGGTGGGGCGATCAGCTGACTGACTTACTCGAGTTCATCGGCGACGATATTGCGGTGGCGCACAATGCTGGCTTCGACATGGGAGTCATCCGCGGCGCGTGTGCAGCGACGATCACCCCCACCCCAAAGCTGCGATACCTATGCAGCGTGCAGGTGTCGCGGAAGACCTACGACATTCCGTCGCACCGCTTGCCCCTCTCCGCAGCAGCAGCAGGGTTCGGCGACTTCGCGCACCACGAGGCTCTCGCCGACGCTGAAGCGTGCGCCGCGATCATTAGCGACGCAGCCCGAAGGCATGCCGCAGACGACATTCGCATGCTCGCGAAGGCAACCGGAGTCAAGATTCACCGCCTCGCGGCGATCCCACTCAAGCTGTAATCGAGGCTACTCCCAGCGATGCGGGCGCTGATCGGTGATGACCCGGCGGATCGTGCCTGAGTGCGCACGCATTACGACGCTTTCCGTCCTCAGGAAGGGCCCCCGCCGCTGCACCCCGTCAAGGAAGTCAGCCGAGGTGATACCCGTAGCCACGAAGTACGCGTTGTCGCTGCGAACCAGGTCGTTGGCGTGCAACACGCGACCCAATTCGTGGCCCGCATCGAGCGCCCGCTCACGCTCCTCGTCGTCTTTCGGCCACAATTTGCCCTGGATTACCCCACCGAGAGCCTTCACTGCGCACGCGGTGATGATGCCTTCTGGGGTTCCGCCAATCCCGACCGCGAGGTCGATCCGTGAGTCCCACTGCGCGGCGTTCACGCCTGCGGCGACATCGCCATCAATGAGGAGCCGGGTGCCAGCACCTGAGGCACGGATGTCGGCGATGAGCTGCTCGTGACGTGGGCGGTCGAGCACGGCGACGCGAATGTCAGAGACCTCAACGCCCTTCGCTCGGGCAAGCGCGCGGATATTCTCACCAATTGGCCGCTCGATGTCAACAATGCCCACACCCTCAGGCCCGCACACGAGCTTGTCCATGTAAAAAACGGCCGAGGGGTCGTACATGCTGCCGCGATCTGCGACGGCAATGACAGACAAGGCTCCCTCGCGACCTTCGGCGGTGAGCCGTGTGCCGTCAATCGGATCCACCGCGACATCACACTCGGCACCCTCGCCGTTCCCGACCTCTTCACCGTTGTACAGCCAGGGCGCATCGTCTTTCTCGCCCTCGCCGATCACGACGGTGCCCTTCATCGACACGGTCGACAGGAAGCGGCGCATCGCGTCGACCGCTGCCCCATCGGCTGCAAGCTTGTCGCCCCGACCCACCCACGGTGCCGCACGAATCGCAGCGGCCTCTGTGGCGCGCACAAGTTCCATTGCCAGGTTGCGGTCGGGCTGCCATTCACCCAGTGAATGCTGTTCGCTCATGGTCTGAGGTCTCCGTGTCTGTCTCGATGGCGGGCCGCGCCCCTGGTGTCAGGTCGCGTGGCGATCCCCCCATTAGCTTAGCGTTTGCTGCCCAGCAATAACGGGGTCGCACCGCCTAGACTTGAGGGCGACCAGGCACCCCTACTCAAGGAGCACCGATGCCCGTTGCAACACCTGAACAGTACGCCGCAATGCTTGACGCAGCAAAGACGGGTGGCTTCGCCTTCCCCGCAATTAATGTGTCGAGCTCGCAGACGCTGAACGCGGCACTACAGGGGTTTGCCGAGTCGGGCAGCGACGGCATAATCCAGGTCAGCTTCGGCGGTGCCGACTACTTTGCTGGGCACACCGTGAAGAACCGCATCGGCGGCGCACTCGCTTTCGCAAAGTACGCGGAAGAAGTGGCGAAAGCCTACGACGTTACGGTCGCCCTGCATACCGACCACTGTCCGAAAGAGCACCTTGAGAACTTCGTGCTGCCGCTCGTCGCGGCGAGCGAGGAGCGGGTTGCCTCGGGCGGACTGCCCTACTTTCAGTCGCACATGTGGGACGGATCGGCGGTTCCACTCACCGAGAACCTCGACATCGCGAAGCAACTCCTGCCCCGCATGGCGGCCATCGACGTGATCCTCGAGGTCGAGATTGGTGTGGTCGGCGGCGAGGAAGACGGAATCGTGCACGAGATCAACGAGCAGCTCTATACGACGCTCGATGACGCGATCGCCACGGTCGAAGCACTTGGGCTCGGGGAGCAGGGCCGGTACCTCACTGCGCTGACGTTCGGCAACGTGCACGGCGTGTACAAGCCGGGCGGTGTGAAGCTTCGACCCGAGCTTTTGGCTGAGATTCAGCACGGCCTCGCCGCGAAGTATGGCACGGGTGAGAAGCCGCTCGACCTGGTGTTTCACGGCGGATCGGGTTCCTCCCCTGATGAGATCGCGGAGGCCGTTTCGCACGGCGTTATCAAGATGAACATCGACACCGACACGCAGTACGCGTTCACGCGACCAGTCGCCGATTTCATCCTGAAGAACTACGACGGCGTTTTGAAGATCGACGGCGAGGTCGGGAACAAGAAGCAGTACGACCCACGTGCGTATGGCCGCCTGGGCGAGTCGGGCATGGCTCGACGGATTGCACAGGCCGCTGAGCAACTCGGTTCAGCAGGAAAGTCGGTGAGCTCCAAGTGACAACAGACGGCAAGACTCCCACTGAGCAAGAAGCGCCCGACCCTCGCCCACGCCCCGCGTACGGCGAGTATGCGCCCGAGGGATGGGAGTGGACCCCGCCCGGCGAGGCAGCTCCCCCATCGTCCTCATCGTCGTCTCCCGCATCGCAGCACCCCAGGGGGAATACCCATGGCGGCGCACCCACATCAACTCCCCCGGGCGGTGGCACAGGTCGCTTACCCGGCGTTCCCCACAACCTCGGTGCCCGGGGATCGGTGAGCTCGGAAGTGGCCGAGGTATCGCGCCCTGCCACTGTTACGGATGAGACAAACAACTCGCAGCACTATCGTGCCACGCCGGGGCAGCAGGGCCCACCACGCGCTGTAGGGGGCGGCCGCCTCGGCGACCGCATCGTCACCATCGTGCTGCTCGTCGTCGGGGCGCTGGGTGCACTGAACTCGGCCGCATCCCTGTATTCGATGTCGAACGAGTTCGAGCGTTGGGGCCAGGTACTTGAAGTCGGAGGCTTCTCAGTACCCGCTTCCCTCACCACGCTCGGCACCGTTGGAGCGTTGCTTGTCCTTGCGGTGTATGCACTGACTGTCATCTATTCGGTGCAGCGCCTGCGCGCACACAAGCTCACCTTCTGGGTACCACTTGTCGCCGCAGTCTTGGCGGGTATCATCACGTTCACGTTCATCATGATTGGGATCTACCAGGTTCCTGAGCTTCTGCAACGACTCGCTGAGCCAGATGCAATGGAGTTGATCCTGAGCTCGCTGTCGGCACCGCAATAACCGCCCACTCGGCACGTGCCGGATCCACGTCCCTGGAGCCCCACTGATCGTGCGGTGACCGAGGAGTGCGGTGCGTGCTTACGCTGACTCCGAGGAAGCGTGACGCCCCGCCGTCTGTGCGAGCGAGTGACTGAGCATCGCGTCGGCACTGCGACGCACGAGTGTGTCGCGGCCGCCTCCCCTGATAGCGATGTGGAGCCATTCCATCGTCGTGTCGAGCTGATCTGCCTGCTCGGCTGCATCGCTCAGGCCGCGCAGGAGCTCCTCTGGAACCTCGCGATCGTACTTGTAGTAGATCTTGTGCTCGAGGCTCGCCCAAAAATCCATTGCAATAGTGCGGATCTGAACCTCCACAATGGTCTGCACCGGCCCGCTGGAGAGGAATACCGGAACTTCAAGGAGCAGGTGAAGGCTGCGGTAGCCGTTTTCCTTGGGCTTGGCGATGTAATCCTTCACCTGATACACCGAAACGTCATCGTGAGCGGTGAGGAGTTCGAACACCCGGTACACATCGGACACGAAGGCGCAGACCACCCGCACCCCCGCGATATCGGTAATGGTCTCGCGCACGCGCTCGGTCTCGAGCGGCACCCCGCGGCGCTGCATCTTCTCAATGATGTTGTCGGGGTCTTTCAGCCTGCTCGAGACGTGCTCGATGGGGTTGTACTCACCCGTCTGCGTGAATTCCTCCTGCAGAATGTTGAGCTTCGTCATGACCTCGTCGATGGCGAACTTGTAGGGCATGAGGAATCGCGACAAACTGTCACGCACCTGACGCCGCCCCTCGAGCGCCTCGATGTCGATCTGCGACAGGTCTATGGGCCCGGTGAGCGGGTGTACCGTGTGCGGCTGCGCGCCGGTCGTCGTTTCAGTCACCCTTTGACGTTACCTGTTCGTGATGAAGTGCGCGTGTGAATAGTCTTCGCGTCGCCACTACGAGCGCACGCGACCACCCAGAGCGCGCTCGTCGCGCTTGCCGGAGGCATCTTGACGCAGTTCCTTGGGGAGCGAGAACACCAGGTCTTCTTCAGCCGTAACTGTTGCTCGCACGTCTGAGTAGCCTGCATCTGCCAGGTCGTCGAGCAGCTCCTGCACGAGCACCTCCGGCACCGAGGCGCCGCTCGTGACGCCAACGGTGTTCACTCCGTCGAGCCACTCTTGCCGCACCTCACTCGCGTAGTCGACCCGGTAGGCGGCCTTCGCTCCGTACTCAAGTGCGACCTCGACGAGGCGCACGGAGTTCGACGAGTTCGCCGAGCCCACCACGATAACCAGGTCGGCCTGGGGCGCAATCTTCTTGATCGCGACCTGACGGTTCTGGGTCGCGTAGCAAATGTCATCACTCGGTGGATCTTGCAGGTGAGGAAACTTCTCGCGCAATCGCCGCACGGTCTCCATCGTTTCGTCAACCGAAAGGGTGGTCTGCGACAGCCAGATCAGCTTTTCCGGGTCTTGCACCTCAAGGCTGTCCACGTCTTCGGGCGAATTCACGATCGTGATGTGCTCGGGCGCCTCGCCGGCGGTTCCTTCGACCTCCTCGTGCCCGGTGTGGCCAATCAGCAGAATCTCCATGTCCTGCTTCGCGAACCGCACCGCCTCTCGGTGCACCTTCGTGACGAGCGGGCAGGTTGCGTCGATCGCCTGCAGCCCACGGTCTGAAGCGGCCTGCACCACCGCAGGAGACACTCCGTGGGCGGAGAACACCACATTCGCCCCCTCGGGAACCTCGTCGACCTCCTCCACGAAAACCGCACCCATCTTTTCGAGGGTCTGCACAACGTGCATGTTGTGCACGATCTGCTTACGCACATAAACGGGGGCGCCGAACCGCTCCAGGGCCTTTTCGACGGCAACGACCGCGCGATCCACCCCCGCGCAATACCCACGCGGCGCGGCGAGCAGCACGCGCTTCTCGCCTGCAACGGGAAGGTCTTTGAGGCGGCCTGCCGCCCGACGAATGCGCGGCATCGCGAGGCTCACCACGGGTGCGCCAATGGTGCGCTGATCTTGCACGGAAGCGATATCAGACATGCCGCTAGTCTACGTGTGCCACCCTGACAGACGCTGGGGCGCGAGTATGGTGGAAGGCATGAGCCCCGTCACCGTGCAGACCGCACCCGCGACTCGTGAAGCACCGTGGCCGGTCGCGGCGATGAGCCAGAAGATTAAAGAGTGGATCGACCGCCTCGGCACCGTGTGGGTCGAGGGTGAAATCACCCAGTGGCAGGAGCGCGGGGGGCACGTCTACGGCAAGCTGAAAGACCTCTCGCAAGACGCGACCGTCAGTTTCACCGTGTGGAGTTCGGTGTCGCGGAAGCTGACTGCCAATTTTGCGCAGGGCGACCGGGTCATCGCCCTGGTGAAGCCAGACTTCTGGGTCAAGGGAGGATCGCTCACGGTGCAGGTGTTCGATCTCTCGCATTTCGGGCTCGGCGAGCTCCTCCAGCGTCTCGAGCGACTGCGTCAGCAGCTGCAGCGCGAGGGGCTCTTTGATGCCGCCAGGAAGCGCCCGCTTCCCTTCCTTCCCGCCCTGATCGGGCTCGTGACCGGGCGCGACAGCGATGCGGAAAAAGACGTGATTCGCAACGCCACGCTGCGCTGGCCGGGGGTCAAGTTTCGGGTCCACTATGCGGCGGTGCAGGGCGACCGCGCCGCGGCAGAGGTAACCGCAGGAATCGTAGCGCTCGATGCTGATCCGGAGGTCGATGTCATCATCGTGGCGCGCGGCGGCGGCGACTTTCAGCACCTCCTCCCGTTCAGCGACGAGGGGGTCGTGCGCGCGGCGGCGGCGGCTTCCACGCCGATCGTGAGCGCGATTGGGCACGAGGCGGATCGGCCGCTCCTCGACGACGTCGCCGACCTGCGCGCGTCCACCCCGACCGACGCAGCGAAGCGGGTCGTGCCCGACGTCGAGGAAGAGCACGCGCGAATCTCAGATGCCCGTGCACGCATGAGTTTTCGGCTCAGCCAACTCCTCACACACGAGACCGACCGCATCTCCCAGCTTCGGGCCCGGCCCGTGCTCGCGACGCCCGAGCGCATGGTTGAGGAACGCGCCGAAGAACTCGTGCGCTGGATTGCCCGGGGCAGCGAGCTCGCTGAGCGGCATGTGGCGGATCGTGCCAACGAACTTTCGCACGCACAGGCACGCCTCACCGCGCTCTCGCCGCGAGCAACCCTTGAGCGTGGATACGCCATCGCGCAGCTCTCCTCGGGTGCCGTACTGCGGGATCCGGCCGACGCCCCGGCGGGCACCGCGATCCACCTCGCACTGGCAGGTGGCAGGCTCAACGCGGTCGCCGCATCTTCAGAGACGTGACCGGTAAGCTGGGGGGCATGTCTGAGCCCACAGCGACCGATGTTTCGACCCTGAGTTATGAGCAGGCGCGTGATGAGTTGGTGCAGGTGGTCGGTCGTCTCGAACAGGGCGGGGTGACCCTGGAGGAATCGCTGCAGTTTTGGGAGCGAGGCGAACAGCTCGCCGCACGCTGCGAAGAGTGGCTGCTCGGCGCCCGCAAGCGGCTCGAGGCGGCGCGTCAGAGCGCGACTTCCGTTGCCGGCGCGAACGAGGGCGACCAATAAGCATGGCGGGCAAGCAGAAGCCACCGGTGATCGTCGCCGAACTCGGGCGACCCGAGACCGCGTCTGAAACCTCGGCCCGAAAGGCGCGGGATTCCCAGCTCTATCGGCAGCGCAAGACCGTCAACAATCTGGTGTTGTCACTCATCGTAAGTCTGGGGCTGGTGCTCGTGATCATCCTCGCTGTGCCGCGCGGCACCGGAGGCTGGGGCGACTACTCGGTCAACGTTGCCGAGGCCGCGGCCGCGGCATCCGAGAGCACCGGTGTATCGCTCGTCGTGCCCGAGGTTCCGAGTTCCTGGAAGGCAAAGCAGGCCGAGCTGCGCGAGTCAGGCAGCGGCGACATTACCTACTGGTACGTCGGCTACACCACGGAAAACGGTGCCTACGCGGCCGTGTTGCAGTCGTTCACGGCCGAGGGCGCCGAGGTTGACGCGACGTGGATCAACCAACAGTTCGAGGGGCTTGAACCCACCGGCCGCGAAACCCTCGGCGGTGTCGATTGGTCCGTGTACGACTACCCCGAGCGCAACCCGGACGAAACCAACGTGCTCTTTGGTGCTGAGGGGACGCTCAGCTCGACGACGGCGCTGGTGTTTGGTACCGACACATCGGCCGTCCTCCGCACCCTGACCGCTGCCGTAGGTGACGCGGACTCGCGCTCTCGCGCAGCCACATCAACCGCTCACGAGGAGGATCAGTGACCGTCACCCCCAGGGTCTCACCGCAGGACGCATGGAACACGTTCATCGCTGGGAACGAACGTTTCGTGCAGGGTCGATCGCAGCATCCAAATCAGGACGTGGAACGCCGCACCGAGCTCGTCGTCACTCAGACACCCAACGTCGCCCTCTTCGGGTGCTCGGATTCGCGCCTCGCCGCCGAGATCATCTTCGACTGCGGGCTTGGCGACCTGTTCATCGCGCGCAACATGGGCCACGTGGTCGCGGAGTCGATCACCGCCTCCATGGAGTACGCAGTCACCGCACTCGGCAGTGCCCTCATCGTGGTGTTAGCCCACGACTCCTGCGGCGCGGTTGCCGCCGCCATCGATCAGTCGGGGCGAAACCCCGCAGAGGTCACCACCTCGATCGAGAACACCCTGGCACCGATCCGCCCGGCCGTGCAGCAGCTGTGGCTGCAAACTCATACCGACACCCCCTATGCCGATCCCGCCGAGCTGGATGCAAACCACATCGGCAGGATCCACCTGGCGAATACCGTGAATAGCCTGTTGCGCAATTCGCGGGTCATCAGCGATGCCGTCGATGCCGGGCGACTCGGTGTGGTCGGGTGTCAGTACCAACTCACCGAGGGTCGGGCCGTGCCCATCAGTGCGGTGGGCCCGCTCAACATCGCCCTCGCCGACAGCGACTCAGTACCCCAATTTTCAAACACCCACCGACACGAAGGATGACTGTGAGCACTGTGCAGAACGCAGCCGAAGCTGCCGAGTACCGCATCGAGCACGACACCATGGGCGAGGTGCGCGTGCCTAAGAACGCGCTCTATGCTGCTCAGACGCAGCGCGCCGTTGAAAACTTCCCAATCTCGGGCTCAGGGCTCGAACCCGCTCAGATCGTGGCGCTCGCTCGCATCAAGCGCGCCGCAGCCATCGCAAACGCAGAGCTCGGCATTCTCGAGGCTCCGGTTGCGCAGGCGATCGTCGCCGCGGCTGACGAGATCATTGGTGGCGCACACCACGGCGAGTTTCCGGTCGACACCTACCAGACCGGCTCGGGCACCTCGTCGAACATGAACATGAACGAGGTGCTCGCGACGCTCGCGACCAAGCACCTCGGCGCTCCCGTGCACCCGAACGACCATGTCAACGCGTCGCAGTCGTCAAACGACGTCTTCCCCACCTCCGTGCACATCGCGGTGACCGGCGCCCTCATCGAACAGCTGAAGCCCGCTCTCGCCCACCTCGCCGAGGCGTTCGAGGCGAAGGCTGAACTGTGGAAGACCGCCGTGAAGTCCGGCCGCACCCACCTCATGGATGCGACCCCCGTCACCCTGGGCCAGGAGTTCGGCGGGTTCGCCGCGCAGATTCGCTACGGCATCGAGCGCATCGACGCAGCCCTCCCCCGCGTCGCCGAGGTACCCCAGGGTGGCACCGCCGTCGGCACGGGCATCAACACCCCACTCGGTTTCCCCGAGAAGGTCATCGCCGAGATCGCGGCCTCCAGCGGCCTGCCGATCACCGAGGCCCGCAACCACTTCGAGGCCCAGGCAAACCGCGACGGTCTCGTCGAGGCATCAGGCGCACTGCGCACCATCGCGGTGTCGCTCACCAAGATCAACAACGATCTGCGCTGGATGGGCTCGGGCCCGAACACGGGTCTCGGCGAGCTCTTGATTCCCGATCTGCAGCCGGGTTCCTCCATCATGCCGGGCAAGGTGAACCCCGTGGTTCCCGAGGCTGTGCTGATGGTGTGCGCGAGAGTCATCGGCAACGACGCCACCGTCGCGTGGGCCGGGGCATCGGGATCGTTCGAGCTCAACGTGCAGATCCCGGTGATGGGTACCGCACTGCTCGAGTCGATCCGGCTGCTGGCGAACGCATCGCGGGTGCTCGCAGACAAGACCGTCACGGGCCTCGAAGCGAACCTCGAGCGCGCCGCGGCTCTCGCGGGCATGAGCCCCTCGACCGTTACCCCGCTCAACCGTCTCATCGGGTACGAGGCTGCGGCGAAGATCGCGAAGCACTCGGTCAAGAAGGGCATCACCGTGCGTGAGGCCGTCGTCGACCTTGGGTATGTCGAGCGCGGCGAGGTCACCGAGGCCGATCTCGACCAGGCACTCGATCTGCTGTCCATGACCCACCCGGGTGTCACCAAGTAGTCGTTCGCGCGCACAGACGCTGAGTCGCTGAGTCGGGCGGGGTCGTGATCCACTGTGGATCGCGACCCCGCCCGCTTTTCTTGCGTCCCGCCCCCGCGCCCCGTGCTCACCCAAGCCCCGCCCACCGCCCAACCACACCTCAACCACCGTTCTTCAGCTCAGGGTGCCTTATTTGCGCGAATAGGACACCCTCAGGTGAATAGGACACCCTCAGGTGAATAGGGCACCGTGTTTGCGGTCGAACCGGACGAGAAGCTGCGAGAGAATGTCAGAGTGATCGACGAGACCTTCGTGACCCCGCTTGCGGCAGACTTGATTGCGGTCGGTGTCGGTAGCTTGCAGGGTGCCCTGTTCGCCGCCGGCTTCAAGCGCATTGACCTGCTGGGGGTCGCGATCATCGGGATCGCCTCAGGGATCGGCGGTGGGTTTCTTCGCGACATCCTGCTCGGGGTAACGCCGGCGGCCTTCTCAAATAACTCGTACCTGCTCACGGCAACGCTTGCCGCGTTCGTCGGCATGGCGGTTCCGCGCCTGTTTCGCAAGATCGACCCGGTGATCAGCCTGCTCGATGCCGTGAGCATCGGCATGTTCGGCGCGATCGGCACCACGAAGGCCCTGTCGATGGGCCTTCCCGTGATTCCGGCCATGTTTGTGGGCACGGTCTCGGCGGTGGGGGGCGGCGTGTTGCGTGACATGATCCTCAACATTCCGATCGCGTTGATGCACGTCGGTTCGCTCTACGCGCTCGCGTCGATGGGCGGCATCGTCGTGCTGCTCGGCATGCTGGCATTCGATCTCCCCGTCATCGCCGCGGGCATCGTGTGTGTCGGCGTGACGACGGTCCTGCGCCTCCTTGCCGTGCGCTTCGGTTGGAGCCTCCCCGAGCAGCGCGCGCTCAGTCGCATCCGGCTGCGCAAACAGCGCCAGGTCGAGGAGATCATCGAGGAGGCGCTGCACACCGGGGTGATCACGCTGCCGACTGATTTCCAGGCACCTTATTCAGTGGATCACGATGCCCCCGAGCGACCCGTGGATCCGGGCGAGGGAACACCCGGCGTTACCTCACCGTGATGGAGGTGGCACCCACTCGGAGAGTTATGGTGCCCCCAGGAACCCCCGCACCGTCTTGGCGAGAGCGCGCGAAGACGAGGGGTGAAACAGTCCGGCGAGCACGTCGCGGTACAGTCGCGCCAGTTCACTGTCGGCGTCGAACGCGCGTGCGCCGACGATGCGCATCGCCACCTCGACCGCCCCGCGCGCCTCATCGGTGACGCGGTTGCGCGCGGCGGCGAGCGCCAGAAACCAGTCGTCTCGCACCCGCAATTCATCTACGTCGCGGGCCATCACCTCGAGCGTGTCGAGGGATGCGCGGTGCTCAAGCACCGCCGAAGTCAACCGTGCGGCGATGTCGGGGTCGTCGAGGCGCAGCGACTCTTGCCCATCTGCCCCAATCGTGACGCGATTTGCCGCGCTCGTCGCGAGTTCCAGGGCCCGGTCACCGATGCCGGCGTACACCGAGGCAGTCAGTATCGAAAAGGCGGAGAAGATCGCAAGAATCAGCGGATCGCTGCCGTCGAAGGGCGCCATGCGCGCCGCCACGTCGGCCTCCGCGATCCGCACCCCGTGCAGTTCGGTCGTGTAGCTCTGTGTCGCACGCATGCCGAGCGGGTTCCAGGTGCCAAGGTGTGAGATCACCCCCTCGGCAAGCCCTCGCGATGCCTCATCCGGGTCGCGCACTTCGGCGCCCTCGCGCCGCACGAAGCCGAATACCAGCTGCGGCTCGGTCTCGCGATCAGCGTCACCCGAGGAGCCTCCCGCACGTCCACCCGCACCCGCTTCCCCGCGCTCGACCCGGGCGTGCACGCCGAGCCGCGTCCACACGGGTGAGAGCGTGGTGAAGATTTTGGTGCCGCTCACGAGATACCCATCGCCATCACCGCAAGAACGGGCCGTGGACTGCGAATCCATCAGCACCGCCTCGTTTCCAGCCTCTGAGATGCCGAACGCGAAGACCTCCCCCGCGACCGCATCGCGCAACACCCAGTCGAGACGGTGATCCCCGCGCTCGTGCATAAACCTGGCAACCTGCACCCACACCAGGTGCATATTCACCCCGAACGCCGTCGCCGGGGCGGCCGCAGCGAGCCGCCGCTGGGCCCGCACGAGAGTCGCCAAATCGAACCCCGATCCACCCAGCGACACCGGCACGGGCGCGGCAAGGTAGCCCGCCGCCCGCAACTCGACGAGATCCGCGGCAAAGAAGACGTTTTCTGCGTCTGCGAGCGGAGCGCGGTCACGGCAACGGTCGAGGAGATCGTCAGGGAGCAGTCGGAACAGGGCTTCGGTGGTCACGCCTCCACCCTACGCTCGCGCGACCTACAATTGGCTGCCGTCGATGCCGAAGGTGTCGCACGCGCCGACATCGTTCTGATACCCGCGGGTGAACCAGCTCTGACGCTGCTCGCTCGAACCGTGCGTCCAGCTTTCCGGGTTCACGAACCCGGATTGTTCTTGAATATGATCGTCGCCCACCGATTCGGTTGCGTTGAGCGCGTCGGCGAGTTGCTTCTCGGTGGGCGGCAGCAGGTAGGGCACGCCGTTCTGATCGGTCTGCTCGGTCATCGCGCCGACCCAAGCACCCGCGTAGCAGTCGGCCTGCAATTCCATCCGCACCCCATTGCTGTCGGGGCCCGTGCCGTTATTCGGATACGCCTGCATCGTGCCGACGATGTTCTGCACGTGGTGGCCGTATTCGTGGGCCAGAATGTACAGTTGCGCGAGTTCGTTCGCCGACGCACCCAGCTGCGTGCGCATCACGGCGAAGAAGTCGGGATCGATGTAGACGCCCTGATCGGCCGGGCAATAAAAGGGGCCAACCGCGTTTGACGCGGTGCCGCACCCAGTGGAGGTTGCCCCCTCGACGATCGTGAGGGTGGGTGCTTGATACCCATCGACCCGCTCGACCCAAAATTCGTTCACCACGATCGATCCGGCGGCCATGCGGCAGTCATCGTTCTCGTTCGCGTCGGCACCCGTCTCGCACTCCGCGATCGGCGAGGATGACCCGGAGCCCGATTGCAGTGCGTCACCCGCGCCCGTCGCTCCGCCCAACAGTCCGGTGAGATCCACACCGGTAAACACGCTAAACAGCAGCACGACGATGGCGCCGAGGCCCACGACCCCGCCGCCAGCGATCGCGGTGGTGCGACCGCGGCGACGGGCCGTGTTGCCGCCGACGTCGGCATTGGGATTGAAGGTCATGCCTCCAGCGTACGTCGGCGGCCGGCCAATTCGTAGGGCCGACTACGACGCGTCCTCGAGAAGTTCGGTCACGAGTGCCGCAATGTCGCTGCGCTCGGAACGCGTGAGGGTGACGTGCCCGAACAGCGGATGCCCCTTGAGCTTCTCGATGACGGCGGCGATGCCGTCGTGCCTCCCCACCCGCAGGTTGTCACGCTGCGCCACGTCGTGCGTGAGCACCACCCGGGAGTGCTGACCGATTCGGCTGAGCATGGTCAAGAGCACATTGCGTTCGAGCGACTGCGCCTCATCGACGATCACGAACGCGTCGTGCAGCGAGCGCCCGCGGATGTGCGTGAGCGGCAGCACCTCGACGATGCCACGCGCTTCCACCTCGTCGAGCACGTTCTGACTCACGATCGAACCGAGCGTGTCGAACACCGCCTGGCCCCACGGGTTCATCTTTTCCTGCTGGTCTCCAGGCAGATACCCCAGCTCCTGGCCGCCGACCGCATAGAGCGGCCGAAACACCATCACCTTGCGGTGTTGCTGCCGTTCAAGCACAGCCTCCAGGCCCGCGGCGAGCGCGAGGGCCGATTTGCCGGTTCCCGCGCGGCCTCCGAGCGACACGATGCCCACCTGCGGATCGAGCAGCAGGTCAATCGCGAGCCGCTGCTCGGCACTGCGACCGTGCACCCCGAACACCTCGCGGTCGCCGCGCACCAAGCGCAGGGAGGCCCTGCCGTCGATGCGGCCGAGCGCCGAGCCCCGAGGCGAGTTCAAGATAAGCCCGGTGCCGATGGGTAGTTCTCGGGCCGCGGCCACCTCGTCGAGACGTTCCTCGTCCCACAGCTCACTCATCTGCTCTTCGCTGAGGTCGATGTCGGCGATCCCGGTGTAGGAATCGTCACCGGCCTGTTCGGCCCGGTATTCCTCGGCCCCCAGCCCGAGCGCCGCAGCCTTCACCCGCATCGGAAGATCCTTCGAGACCACCGTCACCTCAAGACCCTCGGCAGAAAGATTCTGCGCGACGGCGAGGATGCGGGTGTCGTTGTCGCCGAGTCGCATGCCGCTGGGTAGCGCGTCGACGCTCGTGTGGTTGAGCTCGACCCGCAGGGTGCCGCCTTGTTCCCCCACTGGCACCGGGAAGTCGAGCCGCAGGTGCGTTTCGCGCAGCCCGTCAAGCAACCGGAGCGCGCGCCGCGCGAAGTACCCGATTTCTGGGTCGTGACGCTTCTTCTCAAGCTCGGTGATCACCACCACCGGAAGCACGACGGAGTGCTCGGCGAATCGGAAAATCGCGGCGGGATCACTGAGCAGCACCGAGGTGTCGAGCACGTAGGTGCGTTCCTGCTGCGGAAGGGACTCGTGGCTGCTGGTGGGAGCAGCGGGTGCGACGAGTGCGGTGCGGGTGTCATGCGTTTCGGCCACGGTGACTCCTTCTGCCCGGCGGTGCCGGATCAGCGGGGCGACCTTTCGCTCGAGGGGGAAGTGGCCGCCTCGATCGGGCTCCTTGCCCGATGCCACACACGCTACGCCTGGCAAGCTCAAGTGCGGGGCGCGACACACGCCAATTCGGTGAACGGTGGGGGCACATTGAGCGAACGGCGACACCGAGATTTCGGTGCCATTTCGCTTGCGTTTCAAGAGGCACGATGACACGTGATCGTGACTTTCTGCGGGCTAGATTCCGATAGCCTGGATGACGCATCTGTGCCGGTTTCTTCAGACCGCGAGACCTATCCACCGACGATATCCGCGTCACTCCGATGAATTGAGGAACTTTTCGTGCGCACCATCGACTGGGCCGACGGAGCTATCGAGCTGATCGACCAGACACTTCTCCCGCACCGCCTCGAAGTGCACCGAGTCACTGAGCTCCAAGAACTCATCGCCGACATCCAGCGACTCGCGGTACGCGGCGCTCCAGCGCTCGGTGTCGCCGGAGCGCTGGGCACTGCACTGATCGCGCGCGCTCACACCACGGGCGACGTTCTCGATCTCCCGTCGGCACAGCGCGACGCGGCGCTTCTGCGCGAAGCTCGCCCCACCGCGGTCAACCTCTCATGGGGGGTGGATCGAGCGCTGACCCGACTGACCGAGGGCGCTGAGGCGGTGCTCGCTGAGGCGCTCGCGATACGCGATGAAGACATTGCAGCGTGCGTGTCGATGGGGCTGCGCGGTGCCGATCTCACCCGGGAGCTCACGGGGAAGCAGAGCGTGAACGTCATGACGATCTGCAACACGGGCAGCCTCGCGACCGTCGAGCGCGGTACCGCGCTCGGCGTGATCCAGACCCTTTTCGAACAGGGGTCACTCACCGAGGCGTTTCCGCTCGAGACCCGCCCCCTGCTGCAGGGTGCCCGACTGACCGCGTGGGAACTGCAGCGCATGGGCGCGCCATTTCGACTCCTCATCGATTCCGCCGGCCCGTTCCTCCTCTCGCGCGGCATCGCTGACGCTGTGTTCATCGGGGCCGACCGCATCGCGGCAAACGGCGACACCGCAAACAAGGTCGGTTCATTCTCACTCGCGCTCGCAGCCAAACACGCCGGCGTGCCGTTCTTCGTCGTGGCACCTGAGTCGACGGTAGACATGCGCACCGCGAGCGGAGCCGACATCCAGATTGAGGATCGCGGCACCGACGAGGTCGCAGGATTCGGCGGCATGCGCACAGCCCCCGAGGGCATCACCGCGGTAAATCCGGCCTTCGATGTCACGCCTCACGAACTCATCACCGCCATCATCACCGAGCGGCGCGTGGTTCGGCCGCAACTCGGGGAGACCCTCGCCGAGACTCCGTTCGGCCCACTACTTCCATGACCCTAACCGTCAGATTGAAAGGAACCCCTATGTTCTTCACCCAGCGCCGCACCCGCGCGGCCGTTGCCGCCGGCGCCATGTCGGCAGCACTGCTGCTCACCGCATGCTCGGGCGGCGAAGCCGGCTCGAGCGAGTCGACCGAGGCGACCACCGATGGCCCGCACTTCGTGTATATCACCAGCGATCCCATCGGCCAGAACGCGTTCCTCGAGTCGGGCAAGATCGGCATCGAGGCAGTTGCCGAAGCCAACGGTGGCACCTCCGAGACCTTCGAGTCGAAGGACGACGCGAGCCGTCGGTCAAACCTCGAGGCAGCCGTCGCCGAGGTTCCCGAGGTCGTCGTGATGCTCGGCTTCCAGTTCGCTGACCTCGCGCTGGAGTTCGCAGAGCAGTACCCGGACCAGGCATTCGTGCTGATCGACACCTTCGTCGAGGGCGCGCCCGACAACCTGTACCAGGCCACCTTCCGCGAGCAGGAGCCCTCTTACCTGCTCGGCATCGAGGCGGGCCTCATGACCGAATCCGGCACGGTCGGCTCGGTCATCTCGCTCGACATCCCCCTGCTGCAGAAGTACTCGGTCGGTTTTGACGAGGGCGCCAAGAGCGTCAACGAATCGGTGGTGACCGTCGCCCCGCAGGTGATCGGTGGCGACAACCCCTTCGCCGACACCGCGCGCGCCAAGGAACAGGCCATCGCGTTTGCCGCCACCGGGGCCGACCAGGTCTTCGCCGTGGGTGCAGCTTCGAACGGCGGCATCTTCGAGGCGGCAGCCGAGAAGGGCTTCTTCGCGTACGGCGTCGATGCGAACCAGTGCATGATGGCACCGGGCAGCGTCATGGACGGCACGATCAAGTCGGTCAACAAGGTCGTCGAAACCGTCGTGGGCGAAATCCTCGATGGTAAGACCCCGTCAGAGGCCACCAGCTCATTCGGCCTCGCCGAGGAGGGCATGACGATCGTCAGCCTCACCGAGGACGCAGCGAACTCGGAGTGCGTGATCATGGAGCACCCGGAGGTGCTCGAGCAGGTCACCGAGGCACGCGACGCGATCGTTGCGGGCGACATCACGGTCGTCGACCCGACCGCCTAGTCACGAACTGGGGTGCGCCGCGCAGGAACTCTCCTGTGCGGCGCACCCGCGTTTCGGGAAGAATAGCCACAGCAGTTGAACCGCCTGACGCGCCGGGCGATCCACCCCCACATCGCGCGAAGGAGCGAGCATGGCATCTGAAGTCGAAATGCGCGGGATCACCAAGCGATTTCCCGGCGTGCTCGCCGACGACAGCGTCGACTTCACGGTTCTGACCGGAGAGATTCACGCGCTCATGGGCGAGAACGGGGCCGGCAAATCGATCCTGATGTCGATGCTTGCCGGAGTCCATCAGCCAGACGAGGGTGAGATCTTCATTCGCGGCGAGCGAGTGAAATTCCAGTCACCACTCGACGCGATCGACGCGGGCATCGGCATGGTGTTCCAATCTTTCAAGCTATTTCCGTCGCTCACCATTGCCGAGAATGTCGTGTTTCGCAGGGAGCCCACGAGGGGCGGCCTGATCGACCGGGCGGCGGCGAATCGAGCGGTCACCGAGATCGCCGAACGCTACGGGCTCGCGATCGATCCCACCGCGCGCGTCGACTCGGTACCCGTCGGAGTGCTGCAGCGCGTCGAAATCGTGAAGGCCCTCTATCGCGACGCTCGGGTGCTCATCCTCGACGAGCCCACCGCCGTGCTCACACCGCAAGAGACCGAGCGCCTCTTCGAGGTGCTGCGCACCCTGCGCGATGACGGGCGAACGATCATTCTGATCACCCACAAGTTGAACGAGGTCATGGCGATCTCCGACCGCGTGACCGTGCTGCGAGACGGTCGCCACGTCGCCCAACTCGTAACTGCAGAGAGTTCCCCCGCAGAAATCACCCGCCACATGACCGGGCGCGATGTCGACCTCTCGACTCCCCCACCAGCGCACGACCCCGGCGAAGTAATACTCGAGGTGAGCGACCTGTCCGTGCCCGGTGCCGGGCGTCCCGCGGTCGAATCGGCCAATCTCACGGTCCGCGCGAACGAGGTAGTTGGTATCGCGGGCGTTGCGGGCAACGGTCAGGTCGAGCTCGCCGAGGCGATCATTGGCATGCGTCGAGTCAGTGGCGGTCGCATTGTCGTTCGCGGGGTGGATCTCAGCCACTCCTCAATTGCTGCTCGCCGCGATGGCGGCATCGCCTACATCCCCGAAGACCGGCACGGCGTCGGCAGTGCGGGCAGCGCCGACGCATCCGACAACCTGGCCCTGGGCCACCACCGCAGCGCGCCGCTGCTGCGCAGCGGGCTGCTCTCACGCGGAGCAATGCTCGATCATGCGCGGAGACTCATCGAACGCTTCGGAGTAAAGATCGCAAGCCCTGCGACTCCGGTCGGCACCCTCTCCGGCGGCAACCTACAAAAGCTTGTCGTGGCCCGAGAACTCGACTACAACTCGCCCCTACTCATTGCCGAGCAGCCAACCCGGGGCGTCGATATCGGAGCCATCGAGTCGATCCATCGCGAGCTGTGCGAGTATCGTGACGGCGGCGGGGCGCTGCTGCTGATTTCGGCCGAGCTCAGCGAAATCCTCTCGCTCTCGTCGCGGATTCTCGTCATGTTCGAGGGGCGGATCGTTGCCGAAGTGCCCCAGAGTGAGGCGACGGAGGCGTTGCTCGGCCTATACATGGCTGGCCATGAGCCGCCGGCACACCACCGACCGGGGGCCGCGTTTGCCTCCCAGAAGGGATCCACCCTGTGAGCGCATCGACCCGAACCGCTGACCAAGCGACCAGCCTCTCCCGGGCGCTCGGGGCATCGCGCACGTGGCTTTCGGGGCCAATTCCCGTCTCCATCGTCTCGGCTCTCCTCATCGGGGCCGTGTTCATGCTGCTCGCGGGGGTGAACCCACTCGACGGCTACGTTGCCATGCTGCAGGGCTCATTCGGGTCAGGCATGGGCTGGGCCTCGACGCTGCAACGGGCACTCCCCATCGTGGGGCTCGGCATCGCGATCGCGATCGCCTTTCGCGCGGGAGTGCTCAACCTCGGCACCGAGGGGCAAGCCGTGCTCGGCGGTCTCGCCGGCGGCCTCGTCGCCGTGTACCTCCCGGGACCAGGCCCGCTCGTCGCGCTGCTCGCCATCGTGACCGCGATCGCCGTCGGCGCCCTCTGGGGGCTTGTGGCGGGTTTCCTGCAGACCGCTCTGGGCGTGCCGATTCTGCTCTCGACGCTCCTTCTCAACTATCCGGCCCGCTACTTCTCCTCGTGGCTCATTCGCTACCGACTCGACGAGCCGTCCTCAGATCTGATCGCGAGCGAGCAGCTCGATCCCAGCCGCCAGATCGGCATGATGGTGGGTCGAGACAGCGGGCTTGCCGAGTCGCTGCGCGAGGGGCTGGGCGCCATGCACCCCATCACCGCGATCCTCACCGGGGTGAATTGGTCGCTGCTTATTGTTGTGGTGCTCGTTGTCGGTACCGCTTTCATGAACCGACGCACGAAGTACGGATTCGAATCGGGTCTTGCCGGACTGAACCCCGAGTTCACACGGTACGGCGGGGTGAAGCCTGGACCGCTCGTTTTGCGTACCATGGCACTCTCCGGGGGCATCGCCGGGTTGATCGGCGTGCTGCTCGTCATCGGCAGCCCGAACACCCGGCTCGTCGAAGGCAGCTTCGTGCAGACGAACTACGCGTGGACCGCGCTGCTCGTGACACTCCTGGCACTGAACCGACCGGTGGGAGTGGCCATCTCGGGGCTCTTTTTCGCGGCGATCATCGTCGGCAGTGAGGCCATGGGTCGTGAGCTCGGCCTCTCGCCGCAAATTTCAGCCATCATCCAGGCGCTCGTCATCATCCTGCTTGCCTACCGCGTTGCCCTCCCGCAGTTCAGGAAGAAACGAACATCGACCGAACCGAAGGAGGTCGCGCGATGAACCTCCTCGACGTGCTCGATCAAGACCTCATCGCCTCGGTGCTGCGCGCCCTCGTTCCGATCTTGCTCGCCGCGCTCGGCGGCATGATCTGCGAGCGCGTGGGCATCTTCAACATCGGCCTCGAAGGCATCCTGCTGGTCGGAGCCTTCGCTGGCGTCGCCGCATCGTTCTTTACGGGGAACTGGATCGCGGGTGTTGTCGTGGCCATGCTCGCCGGCATGCTCTTCTCTCTGATCCTCGGCTACGGAACCGTCTTCCGCAAGGGTGATCCGATTGTTCTCGCCGTCGCGATGAACATCCTCGCGATCGGCCTCACCAGCTTCCTGCTTGTCGCAATTTTTGACGTGCAAGGTGTCTTTAAAGATCCCGGGATCGACGGTATCCCTACTTGGCGTATTCCGGTCCTCGCCGACATCCCGTGGATCGGCCCCCTGTTCAATCTCACCCCCCTGGGGTACCTCGCACTCCTGCTCGTCCCGATCTCGTGGGTGGTGCTCTTCCGCACTCCGCTCGGGCTACGCCTGCGCGGAGTCGGCGAACGTCCGCTCTCAGCCGCGACCATGGGTGTCAACCCACAGCGCTACCAGTTGTGGGCCGTGCTCGCCTCGGGTGCCCTGGCTGGCCTGGGCGGCGCGCAACTTGCCCTCGGCAACGTGGTGCAGTTCAACGAGGGTATGTCGGCCGGTCGCGGGTGGATCGCGGTCGTCGCCGTGATGCTCGCCCGGGCGCACCCCGTTGGCGTGCTCCTGGCTGCCCTGCTCTTTGGTTTCACCGACGCGATTGGCTTCCGGTTGCAGGCGTTTGGGTTGCCGCAGCAGCTCACCGACGTGATGCCCTACGTCGTCACCCTGCTCGTACTCATCATCATGAGCCGGAGGTTTCTGCAAGCCAGACGGGCGCAGGTCGCGTGAGCGCGCACTCAGACGCACCCGCTCACGCGACTACGCTGCCGGCCGATGCTCAGGCTTGGGTGGATCGGCTCGGCCTCGAACCCCTCGACCACGAGGGCGGTCTCTTTGCGCAGGGTCATCTCGACGCACACTCCAGCGCGATCTACTATCTGCTCGCCAGGCCGGATTTCTCGGCACTCCACGCGCTCGCCTCGGTCGAGGTCTACCACTGGTACGCCGGTTCACCCCTCAACTTGCTACTGCTGCATCCCGATGGCCGTTTCGAGGAGCGATTACTCGGCCCAGACCCGGCCGCGGGTCAGGTGCCCCAGCTTGCGGTACCCGCCGGAGTGATGCAAGGCTCTTCGCCTTTGGGCGAGTGGTGCCTAGTGGGCACGACCATGGCACCGCCGTTTGATTGGGACGGGTTCGAGCTGGGCGTCCGGGCGACCCTGCAGGCAGGCTACCCGGAGTGCGCCGAGCGGATTACCGCACTCACCCGGGTGTAACCGTAGCCGGCTCCGTGGCGCACACCATCCACACAGGAGCGCCCCCCCCCCACACCAGACCCCCCGACAGGAGCCACCCCCATCTGGTAGGGCGCAAGTGGCTGCTTCCCCTGACGCGAAGCAGCCACTTGCGCCCTACAGGGAGGCGGCCCGCATGCGCTCGGCGGCCGCGGTGGCCCGCGCACGCACGTCGACGGCGTCTAGCGAGAGGTGATCGCCGTTCGCATACACGTGTCGGCCGCCAATGAAGACGTGGCGCACATCGCTGCCGCGGGCCGAAAACGCCAGGTGAGACACGAGCGAGGGGTGCGGGATCGCACCCGCGCCGGTGACATCGAGCGCGATGACGTCAGCCAGGCGCCCCACCTCAAGCGCCCCGGTTTCGGGGAAACCGATGGCCTGCGCACCACCCCGCGTGGCGATGTCGAGCACGTCGCTCGCCCGCACCGCAGCCGCGTCGCCGCGCACCCCGCGGTGCAGGATCGTCGCGAGCTTGATCTCCTCGAACAGGTCGAGCGAGTTGTTGCTCGCGACGGAATCAGTGCCGAGCGTGAGCCGCACCCCGGCCTCAAGTAACTCCGGCAGCGGGGCGACCCCACACCCGAGCTTCAGGTTTGAAACGGGGTTGTGACTCGCCGCGGTACCCGTGCGTGCAAACACCGCAATCTCCTCCGGAGTCAGGTGCACGCAGTGCGCGGCCAGCACGTCCGCCTCAAACAGACCGAGGGATTCCAAGTGCATCGCGGGAGTGGAACCGTATCGATCGATCATGTCGGCGACTTCGGCGGCAGATTCTGACACGTGAATGTGGATCGGGATGCCCGTGCGCCGCGACCGCCCGGCAATTGCACGCAGCTGCTCCGGCGGCGTTGTGTAGGGCGCGTGCGGACCGTAGGCCAGGCGGATGTGCGGATCCGCCGCGAAGCGTTCTGCGAGCGCCTCGGTGGCATCGAGAACCTCCGCGCCCGTCCACGGGCTGACTCCCGGAAACCCGACCGCCTCGTCGGTGAAGACCGCCGGGGCCGCAAGCACTCGCATGCCAGCGGCGCGCACGAGTTCGAGAAGCCCCGCGTCCCAGTGGTACATGTCTGCAAAAGAGGTGGTGCCGGTCTCGATCATCTCGAGCATCGCGAGCTGCAGCCCCGCGGCCACATCGTCGCGGGTGAGGTGTTGCTCCGCCGCCTGCACCGCGGCGAGCCACGGCATGAACCCGTCGTCGTCTGACGCGCCTCGCAGCAGCGTCATTGCCGAGTGAGTGTGACCGTTGACGAGCCCCGGCATGAGCACGTGTCCGGCAAGATCGTACGTGGGTGTGGATCCGGGGCGCTGGGGCCCCGCATACTCGATGCGCCCCTCACTGTCGAACGCCAGCTCGGCCTCGGCAACGGGGCCTGTCGGGGTGAGCATCGCGTCAGCCCAAATGACGGTCATGGCCCGCTCACCAACCCGGGGTGACGAGCATGCCGCCGTCGACCGGGAGATCTTGCCCGGTAATAAACGATGCCCCGGCCGATGCAAGCAAGACGCAGGCGTTCCCGATGTCTTCCGGGGTGCCCATGCGACCGAGCGGCGCGTGCGCTCGCCAACTCTCCACTCCCTCCGCCCACTCTGTCTCGAGCCCCGGCCGATCGATGAGGCCCGGTGAGACCGTATTCACCCGGATGCCCCACTCGCCGAGCTCCAGAGCCGCTGCTCGCGCGTGCATGACGAGGCCGGCCTTCGCCGCAGCGTAGTGTCCGTGTGCGGCGGCAGGCCGACTGGCTTCGATGGAGGCGACGTGCGTGATCCACCGATTGCTTGAGGGATCTCGCGCGTCGTCACCCTCGCCCATGACCGCAGCGGCGGCCTGGCTGAGTTCAAATACCGCCCCAAGGTTCGTTGCGAACACCGCGTCCCACTCGGCGCGCGTCATTTCGGACAGCGTGGCCAACGGCTGGATACCCGCGTTGTTGACGAGGCCATCAAGGCCACCAAGCTTCTTCACTGCAAGAGCGACCAGTTTTTCTGCCGAACCGGGCACGCTCAGGTCGGCATGCACGGCCTCGGCTTCGCCCCCGGCCTCCCGCAACTCTTCGACGAGGGTGAGCGCGGCGGCCTTCGACGATCGGTAATGCACCGCGACGCGGGCCCCTGCCGCGGCAAAGCGGCGCGAGATGCCCTGCCCGAGGCCGCCCGTGGCACCCGTGATGAGCACTCGTTGCCCGCTGAGATCGGGCAAGCTTGTATCGCGTTTCACCACGCTGTCACCCCGTTTTCGCTCCACAAAATGTCTTGCCCATCGTAGCGCGCCGAGGCTGATGTCACCGCGCGCGTTCAGCGCCCTTCTTCTTGGCCCAGAGCTGCTTCTCGTGCACGGGCCAGGTGCCCGCCGCGACCTGCGCGGCGACGTAGGCCTGGGCCTCCGCTTGCCGTTCGGCCTCAATGCCCGTGGCAATCTCAGCGCGCAACAGCTCCGGAGTCAGGCCGAAGGCATCGACCAGGTCACTCGCGTGGGTTCGGATGCGCCCGAGGAGTCGGTCGACATACGCTGTGATGGCCTCCACGCGGCTTCCCGAAAGCCGGCCGTGCACGAGATACCAGGCCGCGCTCGTTTCGATGAGGCCGAGACCAAACAGATCGCGCAGCCAGGTCATCACGGTGAGGGTGTCTCCGTGAAAGGTCTCGAGCGCCTCGGTGAAGGCCTCCCACTGCAGCAACTCGGCGTGCGCCTTGGCCGCTTCGATGAGCTTGTGCTGCTGCGCGTTGAAGGCATCGGCACCCGCCGCTGCGCGATCCGCCTTGGCAACGTCTTTGGTTGCTTCGCGGAGCGCCATAGCGATTTCGGCGATCATGGTCTCAACCCGGTCGGTGAGCAACGCTCGCTGCGCGTCCGGGCTGCGCACACTGTCGACCGACCGTGCCACCCGGCCAAAGTCGGAAAGGCTCTGCCCCAACTGGCGCAGGCCGAATCGACTCACGCGATCTCCCAGCTGCTCGGCCGCTGCCTTAGCGATGGCGGCCTTGTCTCCCGGTGTGAACCGTGCTGAGTAGTCGGTCAGGAGTCGCTTTCCCACCAACTGCAGCAGCACGTTGTTGTCGCCCTCGAACGTCACGTAGATGTCGAGGTCGCTGCGCCAGCTGGTGAGACGGTTCTTCGCAATGAAGCCCGCGCCGCCCGTGGCCTCGCGAGCCTCCTGGAGCGTGTCAAGCGCTGCCCAGGTAGAGGTGGGTTTGAGAGCCGCGGCGAGGGTCTCGAGGTCTTCGCGGTTCTCGGGGGTGTCGCCCTTGCCCGAGAACACCTCGTCGAACAGCTCGAGCAGCTTCAGGTCAGCGAACTGCATTGCGTATGTCTGTGCAAGTCGCGGGAGGAGCCGACGCTGGTGCTGACCGTAGTCAAGCAACACGACATCCCGGCCGTCGACACCCGGAAATTGGCGTCGCTCGTTGCCATACCGAACGGCGATGGCGAGTGCACCCTTCATCGCGTTCACCGCCGCACCGTCCAGCGATACACGACCCTGCACGAGCGTTCCCGTCATCGTGAAGAATCGCCGTCCCGGGCTCTCGATGGGCGAGGAGTACGTGCCATCCGTTGCGACGTCACCGTACCTGTTCAGCAGGTTCTCTCGCGGAATGCGAACGTGGGTGAAGTGCAGGCGACCGTTGTCGATGCCATTGAGGCCACCCTTAAATCCGTCGTCCTCGCTCCCCACGCCCGGCATCATCTCGCCATCTGGGGTGCGAATGGGCACGAAGAACGCGTGCACGCCATGGTTCACATCTTGGGTAATCAGCTGGGCGAAGACCACCGCTGCCTGGCCATGCAGGGCCGCGTTTCCCAGGTAATCCTTCCACGCTCCTGTGAAGGGCGTGTGGATCACAAACTCCTCGGTGCTCGGGTCGTAGGTCGCCGTGGTACCCACCGAGGCGACGTCTGAGCCGTGACCGATCTCGGTCATCGCAAACGCCCCGGGAAGCTTCAGCGAGAGGGCATCGGGGAGCCACTTCTCGTGATGGGGTTCGGTACCCAGATGCTGGATCGCGGCAGCGAACAGGCCCCACTGTACCCCGCTCTTAATCTGCAACGAGGGGTCCGCGAAAACCAGCTCCTGGAATGACGCAATGTTGCCCCCGTGGTTGTCGTTACCGCCGACCGATTTGGGGAAGGCGCGCTGGACGGCCCCGGCAGCGACGAGTTCGCCCAGCTGCTCAAGCACCCGCTCGCGGTGCTCATCCATCGACATCCCGGGAACAGTCTGAAACCGAGGATCGGAGGCAAGCTGGCGCGACTCGAGCCGCTCCTTCTTCCACTTGCCCAGCAGAGCATCACCTACGGCGGTGTGATCGATCCGAATGGCTGTGGGGCTCGTGCCTGCGGGGGTGGTCATTCTGGCTCCTTTGCGCGCCGTTGACATGCTGCCCCCAGGCTAGGGCTCAGGTGTTCTCGCGACAACTAGCCGGCTGACAACCAACAAATGGCCGGCATCGACGAACCCCTTGAGCTTGTCCATACCCTCCAAAAATGATGCTCACAAACTAGAGTGTGAAGCTAGAGATCCAGCCCGTACAGATTCGGTTCGGGCACCAAGATGACACCGAACTCCGATTGCACGCGCTGCGTCACGTACCGGGCGAGCTGAGCGATGTCCGCCGCGGTCGCGCCGCCCTGATTGGTAATCGCGAGGGTGTGTTTTGATGAGATAGCGGCCCCCGAACCAGGGATGCGAAATCCCCGCGCGATGCCCGAGTGTTCGATCAACCACGCCGCAGAGAGCTTCACCTGACGTGGCGGAGCTGGCGCGGGCAGCCGGAGCGGCGCGCCGGCAGCGAGCTCTTCGAGCGGGGTCACCGCGGGCTCCGGCTCGTCTCCCGCGACCGGATACCGGGGCGCGCTTGCGGGAAGACTCCGCGCAAAATGCTCCGAGACGACGGGGTTCGTGAAGAACGAGCCCGCGCTCCACGTGTCGTGATCGACTTGGTCGAGCACCATGCCCTTCGATGCGCGCAGGCGAAGGACCGCACGCCGAAGCTCCTTCAACGTGACCCGATCACCGATCGTCACACCGAGCTCGTCGGCAAGCTGGCCGTAGGCGATCGGTGCGGAGAGTGGCTGTTCGGTATCAAAGTGCTCGCGCAGGAACACGTCGATCGATAGGACCACGCCCTCTCGACCGGACTTGATACTCGAGGTGCGGTAGCCGAGTTCGAGTTCTGCTGCGGGGATCCTCGTCACTTCCTCGGTCTCGCGATCCAGAAAGGTGATCGAGTGCAGCACGTCGGCGAGCTCCGCCCCGTACGCGCCAATGTTCTGAATTGGAGCGGCTCCGGCCCGCCCCGGGATTCCCGAGAGCGCTTCGAGACCCGACCAGCCACGGTCGACGCATTCGGCCACCAACTGATCCCAGTCGTGACCGGCCTGCACGCGCAGACGGATGATTCCTGCCTCCAGAGAAGGATCAGAAATGCGATCGACTCCCCCGGTGCGCACGAGCAGCACGGTGCCCGGGAATCCTTCGTCACTGACGACCGTGTTCGATCCCCCACCGAGGAGCAGCCAGTCATATCCTTCGTGCCAGAGCTCCCCCGCCAGACGCACGAGCTCGTCTGCGGTGGTCGCGACCAGCACACGCTCGGCGGGGCCACCCACCCGCATGGTGGTCAAATCTGCGAGCCGCATGACATCATGTTCGCCCATCTGCTCCGTGTGCGAGCCGAAATCGATCACCTGAACGCCGCCACGAGCTGGCTCTTGCCCAGCACGGTCTGACCACCGAATATGACCTTCAGGTCGATGCGGGCGGTGCGTGCCTCGAGGTTAAGCGCTCCAACGGTCGCCGTGACGCTCACGCTTGCCCCGACTGACGCGTCGACGGGCACCGGCCGGGTGAACCGCACCTGGTAGTCGAGCACGAAACCGGCCGCGCCGATCCACTCGCTCACTGGCGATGCCGCGACACCCATCGTAAGCATGCCGTGGGCGAGCACGCCGGGAAGACCCACCGACTGCGCCACATCGTCGCGATAGTGGATCGGGTTGAAGTCTCCGGAAGCGCCGGCGTAGCGCACCAGTGTGTCGCGGGAGAATGCAACGGTGCGCTCGACCACCGTGTCGCCGATAGCGAGGTGTTCGAATACTGGGAGCACTGTGTCGCTCATGCGCTCTCCTCCGCTCGCACAACGAGGGTGGAGATCGCGGTGACCACGTGTGCCCCGCCACCATCCACGATTTCCGTGGATGAAGTCACCATCGAGTTGCCCCCCAGCTGTTTCACCGAGGTGACCGTCATAGTGCCGACAAGTTCATCGCCCGCCACGATCGGACGGGAGTAGCTGAACCGCTGGTCGCCGTGCACCACGCGAGAAAAGTCGACCGCCGCGTCTGCATCGGCGAGCAACTGCTGCAGCGTGAAATCTTGCAGCACGATGGGGAACGTGGGCGGAGCCACCACATCGGTGTACCCGGCCGCGCGAGCAGCCTCCGGGTCGTGATGGAGGGGCGCAGAACTGAGCACGGCGCGCGCAAACTCGCGCACCTTCTCACGTCCCACAAGGTACGGCTGAGTGGGCGGGTAGACCCGGCCCTGAATATCTGGATTCACCACGCACCCAGTCTAGGCCGCGCCCCCACATGTCGAGTTCGGCAACGATTCCTAACAAGCTTTGGTGGGTATATCCAACGGCCAGGCCCCCGCCTCCAATAGGCTGGAGATCATGTCGCGTATCCGTAAAGTCCTCATCGCCAACCGCGGTGAGATCGCCGTCCGCATTATTCGCGCCGCTGCTGACAGCGGCATCGCCTCAGTCGCCGTCTACGCCGACCAAGATCGCGATGCCATGCACGCGCAGCTCGCCGACGAGGCGTACGCGCTGAACGGCGCGACCAGCGCCGACACCTACCTCGTCATCGAGAAGATTCTGGGTGTCGCCCGGCGCTCCGGAGCCGACGCGATCCACCCCGGCTACGGTTTCCTCGCCGAGAATGCCGAGTTCGCGCGGGCCGTTATCGCCGCAGGCCTCACGTGGATCGGCCCCACACCCGAGGCGATCGAGCAGCTGGGCGACAAGGTCTCTGCGCGGCACGTGGCCGAAAAGGTCGGCGCGCCGCTCGCGGCCGGCACGATCAACCCGGTGCAGGGAGCCGACGAGGTGCTCGCATTTGCTGACGAGCACGGTCTGCCCGTGGCGATCAAGGCTGCGTTTGGCGGTGGCGGGCGCGGGTTGAAGGTCGCCTACACGCGCGAGGAGGTTGCCGAGCTCTTCGAGTCGGCGACGCGAGAGGCCGTCGCAGCCTTTGGTCGCGGCGAGTGCTTCGTCGAGAAATATCTCGACAAGCCACGCCACGTGGAGACGCAGTGCCTGGCCGATCAGCACGGCAACGTGGTGGTTATTTCCACTCGTGATTGCTCACTTCAGCGCCGACACCAGAAGCTGGTTGAAGAGGCACCCGCACCGTTCCTCACCGACGAGCAGAATGCCGAGCTGTACCGCGCCTCAAAGGCAATCCTGCGTGAGGTCGGCTATGTCGGTGCCGGCACCTGCGAGTTCCTCGTCGCCAGAGACGGCACCGTGTCGTTCCTCGAGGTGAACACGCGACTACAGGTCGAGCATCCCGTAAGCGAAGAAATCACCGGGATCGATTTGGTGCGTGAGCAGTTCCGCATCGCCGAGGGCGGGGTCATCGACTACGACGATCCGATCGCGCACGGGCACTCCTTCGAGTTCCGCATCAACGGCGAAGATCCGGGCAACGGGTTCCTTCCCGCTCCGGGCCCGGTCACCCAGTTCAAGGCCTCCTGCGGCCCGGGTGTGCGCATCGACACCGGCGTTGCGTCGGGAGATGTCATCTCGGGCGCCTTTGATTCCATGCTCGGCAAGATCATCGTCACCGGTGCCACCCGCACGCAGGCGCTCGAGCGCGCCCGTCGGGCGCTCGACGAGTTCGAGGTTCAGGGCCTCCCCACCGTGCTGCCGTTCCACCGCAAAATCGTGCGTGACCCCGCGTTCACCGCGGAGAACGGCACTTTCGGCATTTACACCCTGTGGATCGAGACCGAGTTTGAGAACGACATCGAGCCTTGGGAGGGTGAGGTGGCCGCTCTCGCGCAGGATCCGAAGCGCCAGACGGTCGTCGTCGAGGTCTCGGGGCGCCGGGTCGAAGTGAGCATGCCCGCACGGCTCATTCCGCTGGGCGACCAAGATGTTACGCGGGGGCCCGCCCCGCGCCGCGCAAAAGGATCTTCGGCACACGGTATCGCGGGTGACGCGGTGACCGCGCCCATGCAAGCGACGGTCGTCAAGCTCGCAGTTGAAGAAGGACAGCGCGTCTCCAGCGGCGAGCTCGTCGTGGTGCTCGAGGCGATGAAGATGGAGCAGTCGATCTATGCCCCGCACGACGGCATCGTGTCCGGCATCGACGCACCCGTGGGTCAGACGGTGCCCTCCGGCCACCTGCTGCTCGAGGTGAAGGCCGACTCGGAATAGGGCACGCCCGCCCGGCGTTGCACCGGGCATGACACGCGTGCCGCTCTCCGTCCTCGATCTTGCCACCGTAGAAGAGTCCGGAGACATCGCCGCGGCGCTTCAGCACTCGGTCGATCTGGCGCGATCCGCCGAGAAATTCGGGTACGAGCGAGTCTGGTATGCCGAGCATCACAACATGTCGGCGATCGCGTCGAGCGCAACCGCGGTGCTCATTGCTCACGTCGCAGCGCACACCGAGCGGATCCGCCTGGGTGCTGGTGGTGTCATGCTGCCCAACCACTCCCCCCTCGTCATCGCTGAGCAGTTCGGCATGCTCGCCGAGCTCCACCCGGGGCGCATAGACCTCGGGCTCGGGCGGGCGCCCGGGAGCGATATGGCGACGTTCCGTGCGATGCGCCGCAGCCACAGCGCGGCAGAGACCTTCCCGGCTGACGTGCGTGAGCTGCAGCAGTTGCTCTCTGATGAGCTACCGCGCACCGCGGTCAATGCATACCCGGGGCGCGGCACGAACGTGCCCATGTTCATCTTGGGGTCAAGTCTGTTCGGCGCGAACCTGGCCGCGCACTTCGGGCTGCCGTATGCGTTCGCCTCTCACTTCGCCCCGCAGGCTCTCGGCTCGGCGGTGCGACACTATCGCAGCAACTTCGTGCCCAGCGCGCGCCACCCTGAGCCCTACGTCATCGCAGGCATCAACGTCGTGGCCGCGGACACCGACGCAGCCGCGGAGGCGCTCTTCGCCCGCACCGAGCTCGAGCGTGTGCGTCGCTTCCTCTCCCGCGGCCGCGAGGTCGAACTCACCGAGGCCGAGGCGCGGAAGTTGTTCGACAGCCCCGCCGCGCAGGAGATCCGCAAGATGCTCACGTACACGGCGCTCGGCGGGCGCGAGCGGGTGCAGGAAGAGCTGGCGGCGTTCGCAGCCCACGCCGAGGCGGACGAACTGATGACCGTGCACCCCGCCCCGACCCGCGCCGAACAGCTCACCTCGCTGCGCATCGCCGCGCCGCTGGGCTGAACCCCTACTTCACCCGAACGAGGCCCGTCATCTCGGGATGAACCGAGCAATCGTAGGCGAACTCCCCCGCAGTGTCGAACACGTAGGTGTAGCTTCCCTTCGTGGTCAGGTCGCTCACGAAGCTGCCGTCAGCCCCGACCACGTCGTGCTCCATGCTGCCCCGGAATTCCCAACGCACCGCGTCACCCACTTCGATTTCCACGAGTGCGGGCTCGTATCGGTTGTCGATCACCGTGACCACGACTGCTGCGTCCACACCCTCGGCCGAGGGCACCACGTCGGGCTTCACCTGGCCAGAGCACGCGGTCACCAAGCTGAGGGCGAGCACCGCGAGTGTGGCCGCAAGGCCGCGCAGGAGCATCCGCCAGGGCGACCTGGCCGATCCACCCCCGAATGGGGAGCGCCCGGTCACAGCTGGCTCGCGTGCATCGCCCGCGCCGCGTCGGTGATGGCACCGGAAAGCGAAGGATACACGGCGAAGGCAGAGGCCACCTGATCGACCGTGAGTCGGTGCTCGACGGCGAGCGCGAGCGGAAAGATCAATTCACTCGCCCGTGGAGCGACGATGACCCCGCCGATCACGGTGCGCGATGCCTCCCACGCGAAGAGCTTCACGAACCCGTCTTTGATGCCCATCATTTTGGCCCGCGGATTGATGTTCAATGGAATCGTGTACTGCACCGACCTTGCCATGCCAGTGGCATCGGCGAGGGTGCGCTCGTTCCAGCCCACGTTCGCGATCTCGGGGTGGGTAAACACGTTCGCCGCGACGTTGCGCAGGTCGATCGGACGCACAAAGTCCCCGAGTGCGTGCATAATCGCGGTGCGCCCCTGCATTGAGGCGACCGAAGCGAGCGGATAGAAGTCGGTGCAGTCTCCAGCCGCGTAGATCGAGGGCACAGCGGTGCGCGCGACCTTATTGACCCGAATGTGGCCGCTGTCGGTGAGTTCCACGCCCGCGGCACGCAGGCCGATGCCCACGGTGTTCGGGATCGAGCCGACCGCCATGAGGCAGTGGGAGCCCTCGATGGTGCTGCCGTCGGCCAACCGCACCAGCACCCCGGAGTCGGTGCGGGTGACTGATTCGGCTCGCGACTTCGACATCACCGTCATGCCGATGCGTTTGAACTCATTCTCGATCACGGTCGCAGCATCGGGATCTTCGCCGGGAAGCACCCGCTCGCGACTCGAGACCAGCGTGACCTCCGTACCGAGCGTGCGATACGCGTTCGCGAACTCGGCCCCGGTCACGCCAGAGCCCACCACAATGAGATGCTCGGGCAACGTGGTGAGGTCGTAGAGCTGTTTCCAATTCAGAATGCGTTCGCCGTCGGGCTTCGCCGAGTCAAGCTCGCGAGGCCGCGCCCCAACGGCCACCACGAGTGTGTCCGTCTCGATCCGGTCAAAATCGGTACCCTCGCCGCCGCTCGCGGTTGAGACGAGTACGGCATTGGGCCCGTCAAGGCGACCGTCACCGTGCACCACGCGCACACCGGCGTCTTCAAGAGTCGTCTGCATGTCAATTGATTGCGCCGCGGCCATGGCAGTGAGCCGTTTGTTCACCGCCGCGAGGTTCAACGCAATTTCGGGGCGGATCGGCTTGCCGTCAGCTCCGGGCAGAAACGCCTGCACACCGAGGTTTCCCGACTCCCGCACTGCCCGTGCGGCACCTGCCGTCGCGATCAGGCTCTTCGAGGGCACGACATCTGTGAGCACAGCAGCACCGCCCACCCCCGAGCGCTCAATGAGCGTGACCTCGGCACCGAGTTGCGCCCCCGCCAAGGCGGCTTCGTACCCGCCCGGGCCACCGCCGAGAACAACGATTCGATGCTTGCGTTCATAAGCCTGGACCATGGAGTCAATCCTAGGCCGTGTCGCGCCAACCCTTCGCGGGCAGCGCACCCAGCACAGGGTCGCTTTCCTCCGGAAAGAACGCACTATTTCTTCACCGCACCTGCGGTCCGCATGCAACCACAAGCATGGATGGGGCGTACACTCGGTGCATAACCCCTAAAGTTTCGTTTGCGTCGTCGCCACCGAGACTGTTTTCTGGGCACCGACGTGGGAAGGACCCTGCCAATGCCGCTCCTGGATTCGATGCGCGCGGAATTAAACGAAGGCCTGCACGCCACGCCCTTCGCACCGTCACCGCCCGACACGTTGTCGAGAGGCGGGGAGGCACGGCTTGAGCGCGATCCCGGAATGCCCTCTAGCACCTGGCGCATGCGCAGTGACGCTTGGGAATACCTCCGTTCGGCGGTCAAGCTGCTCGTACACGGCACCCCGGGATCGAGCGCGCTTGAGGCAGACGGGGAGATCTCGCGGCTGCTTCGCGCCCTCGAGACCATCGAGATGTACTGGGCCGGTTTTGGGCAGCGCTACGTGGTCGAGATCACCAATCTGCTCCACAAGGGCGACACGCAGGCCGCTTTGGATCGCATCGGCCGTGTGGTCAATCGCATCCGCCGCAGCACCATCCCTGAGACGCCCCGCGATCAGTACCTCGACGAGGTCGAGCGTGTTGAGCTCGACGACGATGTTGATTCTCGCCCCCGGTTCGAGGTGCTGATCGTCGACGAAACCACCGAGGCCGATCGTGATGCGATCCGCCAAGAGGTGAGACAACTTCGCAGTAGCGGCGATCCCTTCGTCTACGACTACGTCATCGTTCCCTCTGCCGACGACGCGGTTGCCGCGGTACTCACCAACCCCAACATCCTCGCGGTGGTGGTGCGCCCCGGCTTCACCGAGCACTCCAAGCAGCACCTCAGCCGCGATCTGCGCGAGACCATCGCGCTAGCCCGCGCCGAATCGGGCACACAGCCCGCATCGGCGAAGAGCTCGCTGGCGATGATTCAGCGCGTGCTCGGCCTCGCCGATACCCTCGCCACCCTTCGCCCCGAGCTCGACCTCTACCTCATGGCAGGGGCGCACATCGAAGACCTGGCGAGCGCGCTCACTCGTCGCTTCCGTCGCGTCTTCCGCCGCGAAGACCACCTCGAGTTGCACCTCACGTTGCTGCGCCGCATCTCGCACCTCTACGACACACCATTCTTTAGCGCGATCCAGGATCACGCCAGGCGACCGGTCGGCGTGTTTCACGCCCTGCCCATCGCCCGTGGCGGTTCTGTCGTGGGTTCGAAGTGGATCACCGACCTGGCCGACTTCTACGGCCTCAACCTGTTGCTTGCCGAGACCAGCGCCACCTCGGGAGGTCTCGATTCGCTGCTCGCCCCAGTGCGCACGCTGAAAAAGGCGCAGGATCTCGCGGCTCGCGCGTTCGGCGCGAAACACACCTTCTTCGTGACCAACGGCACGTCGACCGCCAACAAGATCGTGCATCAGGCTCTCGTGTCGCCCAACGAGGTGGTATTGGTGGATCGCAACTGCCACAAGTCCCATCACCATGCGGTGATGCTGACCGGTGCGCGCCCGGCGTACCTTGAGGCCTACCCGCTGAACGAGTTTGCGTTCTACGGGGCGGTTCCCCTCAGCCGCATCAAGCAGATGCTCCTCGACTACCGCGCGGCTGGACGCCTTGACGAGGTGCGAATGGTGACCCTCACCAACTGCACGTTCGACGGGATCGTGTATGACCCCGAGCGTGTCATGGCCGAGTGCCTCGCGATCAAGCCGGATCTCGTGTTCCTCTGGGACGAGGCGTGGTTCGCGTTTGCTGCCTTCCACCCGGTGACCCGCCGTCGCACCGCAATGGCGGCCGCGAAGCGCCTCGAAGAGCGGCTGAAGAGCTCGCAGCATGCCTCCGACTATCATTCCCAGCGAGAGCGGCTCTTCGACGCCGACGGGAATCCCGCTCCCGACGAGGTGTGGTTGAGTGAGCGACTGGTACCCGCACCCGATGCGCGCCTGCGTGTTTACGCTACCCAATCGACGCACAAGACGCTGACGTCGCTGCGACAGGGATCGATGATCCACGTCTACGACCAGGATTGGGTGCGGGAGGCCGAGGAGCCGTTCCACGAGGCATACATGACGCACACAACGACCTCCCCGAACTACCAGATCCTCACTTCGCTGGATCTCGGACGCCGCCAGGTTGAGCTCGAGGGCTTCGAGTTGGTGCAACGGCAGCTCGACCTGGCCACGAGCCTGTGCCAAGCTGTCGCGCGCCACCCGCTGCTGCGCCGCACGTTTCGGGTGCTCACCGCGCACGACCTCATCCCCGCGGAGTACCGCGAGGCTGGTCGCCCGATGCCGCTGCGCGACGGACTCGCGACGATGTGGCAGGCCTGGTCGACCGATGAGTTTGTGGTCGACCCGAGCCGAATCACCATTGAGATCAGCCGCACCGGCGTCGACGGAGACACGTTTAAACACGATTATCTGATGGATCGCTACGGCGTGCAGGTCAACAAGACCAGCCGCAACACCGTGCTGTTCATGACGAACATCGGCACTTCGCGCAGCGCGATCGCCTACCTTATCGAGGTGCTCGTGAAGCTGGCCGAGCGCTTCGAGGAAGACAAGGCGCAGCGCGATCCCGATCTGCCACTTCCCGGCGAGGTCGCAATGCCACCGCTCCCCGACTTCAGCTCGTTTTCCACTGGCTACTCGACCGACGGTCAGTTGCCCGATGGCGACATGCGCGCGGCTTTCTTCAAGGGTCAGCGGCGCGCGGCGGTCGAGCACGTGCTCATTTCCGAACTGCGCGAACGTGTGGATCGCGGCGAGGTGCCGGTGAGCGGCGGGTTCGTAACCCCGTACCCGCCTGGGTTCCCGGTGCTCGTGCCGGGGCAAGTGATCACGCCCGAGATTCTCGATTTCATGGCGGTGCTCGATACCCGCGAGATCCACGGCTATGATCCCGTGCGTGGGTTTCGGGTGCTGCGAGGGTAGCGAAGACTCTCCTCCCAGGCACTTCATGGGCATGGAGGGCATCCTGGTGGGCATCAAGAGTCGATGCAGGGCAGGCGGAACATAGATGACCAAACGAACGAAGATCGCGATCTCAGTAGTCGTCGGCATCATCGCTGTCAGTGTGATCGCGGTGACCGTTGGGCCTGCTGTCTACCGCGACTTTCTCGCCCCTCCACCGGCAGAGACCCCGCTGCTCACTGCCGATGACACGACGCTCTCGATGGGAGACGAAGCCCAGCTTGATGCTGCGAGCCTGAGCGGTACGTGGAAGCTGAGCGAAGGCTCAGTCGCCGGTTACCGAGTCGACGAGGTGCTCAACGGCACCGATGTCACCGTCACTGGACGCACCTCGCAGGTTGAGGGAACCCTCACGGTGAGTGAGCTCACGCTGACTGAGGCCGAGTTCACGGTCGACGTCGGCTCGATATCCACGGATAGCCCACAGCGCGACAGCTACTTCCGCGACACCGCGCTGCGCACCTCCGAGCACCCGACGGCCACGTTCCGCCTCACCCAGCCGACCGTCGCGGCAGAGGCGCCAATCGTGGGTGAGACCGTTGAGCAGCAGTTCGTGGGCGAGCTCACCATCGCTGGCGTCACGAAGCCCGTCACCTTCACCGCGCAGGTGCGCACGGATGGTGCGACCGCCGAGGTCGCAGGCCAGATTCCGATCGCGTTTTCCGATTTCGGCGTGCAGGCACCCAGCCTCGGGTTCGTGTCAGTGGAGAACCAGGGCTTCGTCGAGTTCGAGTTGGTCGCGCGGCGGGGTTAGTCGCCGTGGGTGGATCGCGGATCCACCCGGTCACCATCGGCCAGCGCCTGAATCTCTTTCGGCAGCTTGCGCACCCGGGCGCGGCGCTTGGGACGCTCAGGGATCATCGACCGCATCTCTTCCAGCTTCCCAAAGCACAGCAGGCGATCTTCCGGTTCGAGCACGACGTGCTTGCGAGGATTCGGAATGACCTGCACACCCCGGTGCAGGGTGAGCACGGTAATGTCACGATCCCACAGACCGAGTTCGCCCAGCGGCTTGCCCAGGTGTTCGGCTCCCCCGTGCATCACGAGTTCCGCCACACCGTAACCGGTCGAGACGCTGAGTCGCTCGCGCACGTCAATCTCGGGGAAGGTGACCTGCCGTGCGATGTAGTCGATGATGGCACCAGCAACGTCAAGACCGGTCGCGCTCTCGATGCCCTGCAATCCCGGCGAGGAGTTCACCTCCATCACGAGTGGGCCCTCATCACCTTCGAGCATGTCAACGCCAGCGACCCGCAAACCCATGATCTGGGCCGCGCGCACCGCCGCCTGTTCGTATGCCGGCTCGAGCTGCACCGACTCCACGGTGCCACCGCGGTGCACGTTCGAACGGAACTCGTCACCGCTGGCGATGCGGCGCATCGCGGCCACCACCCGGTCACCCACGACGAGCGCCCGAATGTCGCGGCCGCGACTCTCGGACACGTAGCGCTGAATCAGCACATTCTGCCGGGTGGAGTGCAGAGTCTCGATGATGGCCTCCGCGACCTTCACCTGGGGCGCGAGAATCACGCCGATGCCCTGGGTGCCCTCCAGCAGCTTGATCACGACCGGCGCACCACCCACGCTCTCGATCGCCGGGCGCACGTCGGCCCGGTTACGCACGAAGGCTGTCGCGGGCATGGCGATGTTGTGTCGCGACAAGATCTGTGTCGCGCGCAGCTTGTCGCGCGCGTTCGAGATGCCGTTCGCGGTGTTCGGCGTGTACACGTCCATCTGCTCGAATTGGCGCACGACGGCGGTGCCGAAGTACGTGATCGAGTTGCCGATGCGCGGCAGGATCGCGTCGTAATCGCTCAGCGGCTTGCCCCGATAGCGCAGGTCGGGTTCATCACCGGCGAGGTCGATCGCGAAGCGCAACGTGTTGAGCACGCGCGCACGATGTCCACGGTCGACGGCGGCTGCGAGGAGGCGCTGCGTCGAGTACGCCTGGGGCGCGCGCGAGAGAATCGCGAGTTTCACGTAAAGTACCTGCCAATATAGAAGGGTGAACGAACCTCACCATTCAAGCACCCTCACCGGGTGGCGTGAATGGGTAACCCTCCCGAACATCGGCGTGTCGCACATAAAGGCGAAAATTGACACCGGTGCACAGACTTCTGCCCTGCACGCCGCTGACGTTGAGGAGTTTTCGCGCGACGGATCAGACTGGGTGCGCTTTACCGTGCATCCTTGGCAACATAACGACAATGACGAGCTTCGGGTTGAACTCCCTGTGCACGACCGGCGCACGGTGCGCAGCTCGTCCGGGCACTCACAAGATCGCCTCGTAGTGCTCATGGACATCGAGTTGCTCGGCCGGCGGATTCCCGCCGAATTCACGCTCACGAGTCGGCACGAGATGGTGTTTCGCATGCTGATCGGCCGCGAGGCGCTCCGACAGGGGTTTCTCGTGGATCCGGCCGCCTCGTACCTCGGCGGCAAGCCCAGCTCTGCGATCCGCCGCAAGAATCGTGGCCAGTCGCGCTAGTCTCCGATTCGGCGCTTCGGGCGCAACCTCTACCTCAGATTGAGCTGGCTGAGCAGTGCCTTCCAAGCGGCCTTTTTCGGTGGAATATCGTCTGCCGACTCCAGCTTGGAGTGCTGCACCGAGACGACCGCCTTCGCGGGCGCACCTTCTGCGACCTGTTTGGCGGAGATGTCGACCTGGGCTCGGGTGCCGTCTGCGAGCGAGACCCGCCAATAGCGCCACTTCTCGGTGGCAGAAGTTGTCGGCTGCTCGCTCAACGGCACTCCATCTATCTCGGTGACACCCGCCATCACGTCGAGCCAGTCGCGCAGCGCCTCGTCGAGTGTGCCCTGAATGGTCTTCGACGCCGAGGCGGCAAACGTGCCCAAGTGCCCCTGGCCAACCTCGCGCATGCCATGATCGTGCTCGTAGTCGATGGCGATCGTCTGCGCCCACCAACCGTCGTTCAACGGCTCGCCGGTGCTGGCATGCCGCTCAATGCCCAGCTGCCGAATGCGGTCGAGCACCAGGCGCGCCAACTCCGCGTGAGCGAGCGCGGAAGCGCCCTGACCCTCGAGCCATTCGGTCCATTCCAACCATGGATGCCCGGTGGCTGTCTCGATACTCTTCGCTGCTCTGCCCATGCGCACATCCTAGGTGACCGGCTACGCCGCAGAGACCCCGGGAAATTCCCCCCGAGGTGCCTCCGAAGTCGCCTGCGCGTCGCCGTTCCGGTGAGAGAATTGGCGATCGTTTGCGAACCATTGCCTGAGGCCGTCACGATCCTCCACCCCCAACTTCGCGTAGACGTGCCCGAGGTGCGTGTCGACCGTACGCACAGACAGGTGCAAGCGCTCAGCGATGAATCGTGATGAGTACCCGAGCGATGCGAACAGTGCCACCTCTCGCTCGCGCGCAGACAGGCCGCCCGAAAGGGGCAGCGGGATCCACAAGCCAAGTTCCGAGAGAAGACGCACCTCTGGTTCGTCGACATCGGTGGGGTGCACTCCCGCAATGATCTTCTCGATGTGGCTGACGATCACGTCGCCGATGGGTTGATCGATTGCCGTGGCGAGTTCCCGAGCCCGCGATTCGATGGTGCGTGCCAGTGAACGGGATTCGAGTGCCACCATGTGCAAAGCCTCGAGCTCGACGAGCCTCACCCCCTGCTCACGGGCCCACTCAGCCATCCTCAGCGCCTCGGCGGCGGGGTCTCCGACTCTCAGCCATTGCATGGTGCGCACCATGAGGCGCCGACGGAACCCCTCGACCGCGCGCGAGACCCCCCGCTCTTCCCGGTGGGCGCGTCGCAACTCAGAAACGGCAACCTCGCTCTCACCTAATGCGGCGAGCGCGAGAGCGTGCACCGCATGCAGCAGGGGCCTCAGCCCGTATCCGTCGTAGACCTTGAGCCCGTCGAGGAGCTGTTCGGCTTGATCCGCGGCATCCCGCCAGCGCGCCTCCTGCGCAGCCAGCAGCGCTGAGCCTGACTCCACGAGACCCGAGAGATACACCACGGCTTGCACATCGGCGCTGCCGCTTTCCCGCAATTCCTCGAGGCTCTGACGCCCCGCTTCCCGACTCCCGCTTGCCCAGAATCCAAAGAATAAGCAAAATCCTTGCAGATCTACGGTGCCTGTCGGCACCCGATCGCCCAAGAGGGAGAGCACCCGGGCTTCTTCAGCGATCCGTATTGCGTCGTCGAGTTGGCCGTCTTGCTGCTGAATGAGCGCATTAACCGCTCTCGCGGGCGCACGCACCCACTCGATGTTGATGAGTGATGCTGACTCGGGCGCGGGGCTCTCGAGTGCGGCCTCACGAAGCCGACCGTCATACGCCAGAAGAATCAACCGGGAGCTTCGCACCATCTCATGCGACACCGGATCGGAATCTCCGAGCGCATCCTTGACAGCCTGCAACTCGAGAAGCACACTTTCAATCCTGCTGCCCTCCCAAAATCCATGTTCGACGAGAAGGATGCGAAGCCGAGTCTTGAGTGTGGTCGGCAACTCATCGAAGCGGGCCAGGTCAGCCGTGATGTCGCGAATTCCGGCAATGGCAAGCTGAAGCCGCTGATGATCGCCAAGCAGTCGCGCATAACTCGCCGCTCGCACCGCGACGACTGCCGCCTCCTCAGGATCGGAGCTGTGGATCAGTTCGAGCGACACTCGCAAGAGGAGCCTCGGATCCGATCCGCCCTGCAAGAACGCGAAGGCCTGTGAGAGCCAGGCGGTCGGCAAGTCCTGCCCACTGTCCAGGCCAAACACCACCAATCGCGTGAGAAGCTGCGGTGTCGAGATCAGGGTCGAGTGGCTCCGATCCGCATCCAGCGCATGAAACAATTGCGCGCTGAGCTCGACCTGTCTGGCCCGATTCATATGCTCGCGGATCGCGGCAGCAAGTATCGGGTGCGCAGTCTCAAGCGCGATGCTCCCGCTGGGGTGCCGACGCTTGCGCACCAGGCCTTTCTCGATCAATGAGGCACTGCACCCCGGGTCGACCAGCTGCAGCAACGGTGTTTCTAGCAGTGGTTCAGCCTGCGCGATGAGTTCGAGCGTGCGCAACTCTGCTTCGCTGCAGGCTTCTCTCGCGAACACCGCGAACTCCTCGGGTGCATCGTCGGCGCCTCGTGGCACCCAAGCAAGACCACGGTTTCTTCTGAGCACGCCCCGTCGTTCGCAAGACAGCGCCAATACACCCAACGCATAGCTATTGCCCGCCGTCGCAGCGTGCCAGCGACGCAGCGTCTCGGTCGCGATGTGCGAGACACCGAGGCGCCTGGAAAGAAACAGATCCGCTTCCTCGAGACTCAGCGGCCCGACCGTGATGCGTTGTACGCGAGGGTCTCGACCCATGCGACTCGCTGCGCCGGTGAGCCGATGGGCGGTCGCAATAAGACGCAGAGCACGCGAGCGCACGAGATGTTCGAGCAGGAAGGCCGGCAGAGGTCCGTAGGCGTGAACATCAGATACCACGAGAACCGGTTCCCGCCCGGCAGCTCGATTTCGGATCGCGTTCATCAGTCGTGTCGCGAACACCTGGGGCGAGACCGAGCCGCTCTGCAAGAAGCCTGACCCGTCTTCCCCCTCAAGAATCTCGGGAAAGTAGAATCCGAACACCGCCGCAATCCCGCTCGTTTCGACGGGCGGTGTTGACATCACGGTGACAAAGAACTCCGGGCTTTCCTGCGCTTCGAGGGTGTACGCGGCGGCTTCGGCGAGCCTCGACTTGCCAGCCCCTGGCTCGCCGAGCAGCAACACCGAGGCTCCCGGCTGCGACACGGCCGCTACGACCGCTTTGAGCCGCTCGGTCATCACCGACGTGTCGAAAACTGGGGTCAGGCCACGAAAAAGCCCCTGCCCTGACGACTCAAAGACTTCCTCGACCATACGACCACCCCTGCCCCGGAAGGTTTAAGCGGGCGCAAGCTACGCCCGATAGTGTCCCCCCGGCACGGCATCATCACTGATGCATACAGGCTCGCCCACTTGAACCAAAATGTCAACAGTGTCTAAGATTTCGTGACGTGTTTTGGAGCAAATGAAGAGAAAAATTCCTACACAATTCATAGCAAGCTCAGGTGTTCCCGCTGCGCGAGATGCCCGCGGCGTATTGAGAGACTGCGCATGAGTCTGGGGCACGATGGTGGCCCTTTCGGCTTCTGCAACGACTCTCCCACACCGGCCGCAAGCGGCTAACGACCTACGTCGACTCTGGGTCGACCGTGGCGCGTGTGTTTGCTGGCCCCTGAACGAGCTTCAACCCGATGACCGCGAGAATGATGCCGGCGATGAAGAGCATCTTCCACAGGGAGACGCTCTCAGTCCCGGTGAGCATCGCATACGACACGGTGAGCGCGGCCCCCACCCCAACCCACACCGCGTACCCGGTACCGATGGGTATCTCCCGCACCGACCAACCCAACCCCACCATGCTCGCCGCTGCCGCGATCAGGAACACGATGGTGGGGACTGGTTCGGTGAATCCGTTCGAGAGTCCGAGTGCGGTGGCCCAAACTGCCTCAAGAACCGCGCTCATCAAGAGCACGATCCACGGCACCTCAGCTCACCACCTTCAGGCCGATCACACAGCCCACCAGGAGGAGAAGCAGGAGAGTTCTCGCGATCGTCGGGCGCTCCTGTCGGGTGACGAACCCCCAGACCACCGTGAGCGTCGCACCGATTCCGACCCACACTGCATAGGCCGTGCCGACGGGCAGATAAAGCATCGCCCAGGCGAGGCCCATCATGCTGACGCTCAACGACACGAAGAACAGCACGGCGGGCCGCCATTTGGTAAACCCCTGTGAGGCAGAGAGCGCCGCGGCCCACACCGCCTCAAGCATCCCGGAAACGATCAGCACCAACCATGCCATGACGAACCCTTTCGAGTCAGTCTTGTCGCGATGCGGGTACTGCTCCCTCGTCCGCGAACCCGGTTGTCGGGTTCCATCCACCGATGCTACCAGCCTCGGCGCGCCAGACTCAGCGGAGGTGGAGGTCCGCAACCACCTCCGCGACGCGTATCCGCTGCGCATGAGAGAGACCCTGAATCGGCAGCGGCAGGCAGCGCGGAGCCACCAAGCCCAGGTGCTCAGCAATCGCCGCCACGACACGCAAGCTTCCGCCGCACTCGGCAAACAGATCCCACAGCGGCCTGAGTCGCTCTGATGCTGCGTGCGCGTCGCCGGTGTGACCGCTCAGTGAAAGCTGTGTGATCTGCATCGCAAGTTCGGGAAGCGTGCCTCCCACCACCGAGTACCAGGAATCGCATCCAGCCAGCAATCCATCGACAGCAACCGCATCACCTGAGATGCCGATCGTTACGTGCTTCGGCACGAGCGCTCGTATCTGCTGAATGCGAGCGAGGGCCTCATCCGGATCTCGGGTCACCCCCGGGATCTTGATCGACGCGAGGCCTGGAAGCTCTGCGATGCGAGCATATAGCTGGTCAGTGAAGGTGAAATGGGTCGTCGTGGGATTGTCGTAGAGGATGACCGGCAGATTGGTCGCTTCGAGTACCGAACGAAAGAGCTCAAACACATCGCCGTCTTGAAGCGGTTGGTACGACATTGGTGCGAGAAGCAGACCCTGCGCGCCGGCTCGCTCCGCAGCACGCACGTTGGCAAGCACATGTGAGGTACGCAGCGCGCTCACACCGGCGATCACTGGGATGCCCTGTGCGTGCTCGACAGCGAGGGCAGTCACGCGAGCGCGTTCCTCAAGCGTAAGGTACGCAGCAACGCCCGTGGAACCGAGCGCAGTGATGGAATCGACTCGGGCTGCAGCGAGTCGCTGTACGAGCCCAGCGAATGCACGCTCATCAACTGCATCGTCAAGCAGCGGAGTCAACGGAAACGCGCTCATTCCGGAAAACATGGAACCCCCTCTGGTGTGCGCTTCGATGATAGGGCCTGTGAGCACATGTCAGACCATTCGCATATTCTGCTCTTGGGTACGACGAGGAGGCCGAGCATGAGAATTCGAGAAGAAACCACACTGCACATTGGCACCCGGGAAGACCAGCAGCTCACAGTCATTGAGGCGATCCGCGAGCTCGAAGAGCAGCGCGCGAATGGCACCATGTCTGACGACGCCTACTTCGAGAAGAAGCGGTCACTGATCAGAATGTTGTGAGCGTCCGTCTGCAAATATCGGCGGATCGCGCCCCCTCTTTACGCCTTCTTCACCCGGACCCTCTGATACGGCTTGGCGATCGAGTCTCCGACAGCCTCGGCGATCAGTTGTTCGGCCGATCGATTCTTGCGTGCGAGTTTCGCCACCCATTTGGTGAAGCGTGCACCCTGTGCCAGTTCCTTCGCGCTGCGATCCTCCACTGCGTAGAAGAGCCGGGCGCTTTCCGGAAGCAGCGAGAGAATGCCATTGAGCACTCGTCGCGTGGCCCACTTTGCGAGCGGCCCCTTTACATCCGGATGGCGGAGCGCGTGCCCCGCCAGCGCCGCAAAGAGGGTCAGCGCTTTGGTGTTGAGCTCGTCACGAATGTATTGGTCGAGTTCGGCGAATGTATCGAAGTAGGGTCCGGGCACGAAGAGCTTCTCGGCACCGAGCCGAGATTCGACCACCAGCCGATCCGCGTCTGCGACTGAGAGGCCGGGGCCAAACTCCTGGTAGCCACGCACCGCCGACCAGATATACGTCCACCAGGTCCAACGCTGCCATGCGGGCTGCTTGGCGCTGACGACCTCACCAGTCTCCGGGTTTGTCCAGCTCGCGTGCTCATGCAGCCGGTCGACATGCGCGGCGGCGGCATCCGCGTGGGCTTTGTCGGCGAAGATCGCGTCGCGCAAATAGGCCGACGTGCGGTCAAATCTGGCCGCCATCGCTTCGGGGCCCTCGCTGGTGAGCGAGACGCGCTCAAAGTGGGTCATCATGCCTGGCTCCAGCATCTGCAGAAACACGGCATTCTTCGCACCAAGCATCGAGCCCGGATCTGCGAACACGCGCCACGAGACGCTGTCCGGGCCGTAATGTCCGTCGTCTGCGCGCGGCGCGTCTGCGAGTGTGCGGCTCGGGTAGGCATCCGTCATTGTTTCCCCCTAGAAACCAGCACCAGGCGCCGAGTGCGCCGCGTCATCTGAGATCGGAAGCACATTCGCTGCCGTCGACGGTTGGTGCGTTAGTTCGAGCTTATTTCACAAAGACCCACTTACAGGAAAATATAAACCGTGTACAAAAAATTTCACCGAAACGACTCACGCAGGGTCCGCGGAGAACGATCACCACGGGCATGAGGACCACCAGAACTTGCACCGACCGTGTGCCAACGAAGTGTTCCGCGTCGGCGCCGAGCGAGCTGCCTGATCCACACTCTCGGGTAGGCTCGGCCCGCAGTTCGGTGCGAATGTGGTGGTGGAATTAGCAGTCTGCTCTGCCGCGGCAGAACAGATCCTCCCGCTCGCGAGAGACTCGGCGCAGAAATCAGCAAACCACGGGCCGGTGGAGACTTGAGTGTCGAGCGACTGGCCTAGCCGATGATCTCGTTGAGCGTGGCCGACGGGCGCATCACCTGTGAAACCAGATCGGCATCGGGAAGGTAGTACCCACCGATTTCGACCGGCTTGCCTTGTACGGCGAGCAGTTCTTCAACGATCTTGCTCTCGTTCGAGATGAGCTGCTGGGCAACTGGCGCGAATACCGATGCAAGCTCTGCGTCTTCGGTCTGCATCGCCAACTCCTGAGCCCAGTACTGAGCGAGGTAGAAATGGCTTCCGCGGTTGTCAATCGTGCCAATCTTTCGCCCGGGTGAGCGATCTTCTTCGAGGAAGGTGCCGGTCGCGCGGTCGAGCGCCCCTGCGAGCACACGTGCCTTTGAATTTCCGGTGCGATCTGCATGGTGCTCGAGTGATGCAGCGAGCGCAAAGAACTCGCCCAGCGAATCCCAGCGCAGATAATTCTCTTCAACAAGCTGCTGCACATGCTTGGGCGCAGAGCCTCCGGCACCGGTCTCAAAGAGTCCGCCCCCCGCGAGCAGCGGAACGATAGAGAGCATCTTGGCGCTCGTGCCAACCTCGAGAATCGGGAACAGATCGGTGAGGTAATCGCGCAGCACGTTACCGGTGACCGAGATGGTGTCTTCGCCGCGACGGATGCGTTCGAGGGTGTAGCGGGTCGCGAGCTCTGGTTTCAAAATCTTGATCGTGAGGCCTGTGGTGTCATGGTCGGCGAGGTAAGTATTCACCTTCGCGATGAGCGACGCGTCATGCGCGCGATCTTCGTCGAGCCAGAACACTGCGGGCACACCAGTGGCACGGGCCCGAGTAACGGCGAGCTTCACCCAGTCGCGAATCGGTAGATCTTTGGCTTGCGTTGCGCGCCAGATGTCACCAGTCTCAACGTTGTGTGACATCAGTACGTCGCCAGCACTGTTCAGCACCTCGACGCGCCCGCCACCCGTGATCTCGAAGGTCTTGTCATGGCTACCGTACTCCTCGGCTGCTTGCGCCATGAGGCCAACGTTTGGCACCGTTCCGATGGTTGCAGGGTCTAACGGGCCGTACTCAATGATGTCTTCGATAGTGGCCTGGTATACCCCCGCGTAGGAGGAATCGGGAATTACGGCAATCGTGTCGTCTTCGGCTCCGTCTGCACCCCAGAGCTTGCCACCATTTCGAAAGAGCGCCGGCATCGAGGCATCGACGATCACGTCGGAGGGAACGTGCAGGTTTGTGATGCCCTTGTCGCTGTTCACGTAGGACAAGCGCGGGCCCCGCGCGATCACAGCCGCAATATCATCGGCAATCACCTGACCACCGGGCACCTCATTCAGGCCGTCAAGAATCGCACCGAGGCCGTTGTTCGGTGTGAGACCAGCCTCTTCGAGTGCACCCGCGTGCTTGTCGAACACGTCTTTGAAGAAGGCCTTCACCGCGTGACCGAACATGATCGGGTCACTGACCTTCATCATCGTGGCTTTAAGGTGCAACGAGTAGAGCACATCCTCGGCCTGCGCCTGTTCGATCGTGTCGGCAAGAAACCTGTCAAGAGCCTTCGCAGACATGAATGTGGCATCAACGACCTCGCCCTTGAGTACCTTCAGGCTGTCTTTCAGCACTGTCTGGGTGCCGTCATCCGCGACGAAGCGAATCTGCAACTCGTCTTCCTCTGCAAGGACTACCGACTGTTCATTTGAGAAAAAGTCATCCTGCCCCATTGTCATTACCCGGGTCTTCGAACCCTGTGAAAATGGCTTGTTCAGATGCGGGTGCTTGCGAGCGTAGTTCTTCACCGATTGGGGGGCTCGACGATCGCTGTTTCCCTCACGCAGCACCGGATTCACGGCTGATCCCTTGATTTTGCCGTACCGGGAAGCGATGTAGTGCTCCTCGACATCCGCCGGTTCGTCAGGGTAGTCGGGGATGTCGTAACCCTTGGCTTGGAGCTCGGCGATCGCGGCCTTTAACTGCGGTATTGAAGCGGAGATATTCGGAAGCTTGATGATGTTGGCCTCGGGCTCGGTCGCGAGCGCGCCAAGCTCCGCCAGCGCATTGGAGACCTGCTGCTCGGTCTTGAGGTTCTGCGGAAACTCCGCGAGGATGCGTGCGGCGAGCGAGATGTCTCGAGCCTCGACTGCGATATTCCCCGCTCGGGTGAACTTCTCTACAATCGGAAGGAAAGAGGCGGTCGCAAGTGCGGGAGCCTCGTCGGTGTGCGTGTAGATGATCACGGGTTCGCTCACGGCAGTCTGCTCTCCATATCCAAAATCAAATCTTCTTCTTCGAAAAGTCTACAGAACTTACGGAAAGTATTTTGATGTCGAGAGAAATTGACTCCGGCACAGCGCCATCATTTCAACTCTTAGACCCGCGACACGATGATGGCGGTCAGCGGTGGAGACAATGCTCCCAGCACCTCGGTTTGCGGCGGTTGTGCGCATTCGCCGCAATCCTGTTCGACGCGGGCGCATCGGCCCCGGATGCGCAGGCAGTGCTCGGGCATTCGAGCCTGCAAGTCACCGAGCGCCACTCTCGAACTCGCGAGGACGTCGCCAGGCGAGCCGCCGCCGTGTTCGACGGACTCACACACGGCAGCGGATACGGCAAGATGTGACACAGCGCCCAGATGCGCCCCGCCTTTGAGTACGGTTAGTGCCTCAAAATCAACTTGCTGCGCTCGCTCAAACAGCGGCGAAACCCACCGCTGACCAGGGAAAATAAAAGAACCCCCGCAAGTAGAAGCCTCTTGAGGGTTCAGCAGCGGTGTAATCTCCGCTACGTGGCTCCGACCGGCATCGATCCGGTGACCTTTCGATTTTCAGTTTCACATTCTGCGACTACGATTCGCGGTTTTTGGGGCGCTGGCGGGCCGCGCGGCGCGGTGGCGGGCACCCGCACGCGCGTCAGCGCGAGGATGCACGCCACGCGTCGCACGGTCGCCCCGCCGCACAGCTCGAACCGGTTTCGCTGGGGGTGGCGGCATGAGCGCGACCGCCGAGGAAGTCTCAGCTCGTGGCTGTTCGCGACCGGTCAAGCTGTCGTCGGGCATCTGGGTTCGGTGCGCCTCGCGGGTGAAGTCGCGGTGCGAGTCATGCTCGGATCTCTACGCGAAGGACTGGGCGGCGATTGCGCGCTCGGGCGTGTTCGACGGGCCGGTCGAACAGTACCGGTTCTATCTCCTGACGCTCACTGCCCCATCGTTCGGCGCGGTGCACCGCGTGCCGAAAACCGGAGTGAGTAACAAACGTTGCAGGTGTGGCGCGACTCACTCCGCGAAGGATGTCGGGCTACGCGGTGTACCGCTTGATAACAGGTCTTATGACTATTCCGGCCAGGTCGCCTGGAATCGCGACTCGGGCATTTTGTGGACAAACACGGTGCGGCGCATGCGGGATCGGTGGGACTCTCTCGAGTTTTTCGTCGTTCGCGAGTGGCAAGATCGCGGGGTGCTCCACCTTCACGTGATCGTCCGCATCGCACGGGTAGAAGCTCCGGCACCTGCCACGCTCCGCGATGTTGCACGCACCGCCACGGCGGTTTCAAAGATCGACGACAACGTGGTCGAATGGGGCACCCAAGCCAAATGCGACGCGTTCCGCGCTGACGGCGACGGCGCTAAGACGATTTGGTATCTCTCGAAAGCGCTGCGGTATGTCCTCAAAGATGTGGTGCTGGCCTCAGATGGCGACTCCCCCGCGTCCTGGCGGCACCTGGCAAGCCTTACCGCGGCGGCACGTGCGATGCCGTGCTCGCGAGAGTGCGAACCCACGGCCTGCAATTCGAAGGTGCATCAGCGGTTCGGGTCGCGCGCTCAGGTTGTCTCTGCCTCTCGCCGCACGAAACATCGCCCGGGTTGGTCGTTCACGGGGCTGACGCGCACGGTGCAGCGCCGACTGCGGCTCGAATGGTGGCTGTCGCAGACGGCCGAGCCGGAGGCGAGGCAGGATGCGCAGCCGCCGTCGCGAGCCGCGGTAGGCGCTCCCGGGGTACGGCTGGAACAGTTACTTCCCCGCATGACCGCAACAACGAGGTGACGTGGCTGGGAGGCATTTACGCCCCTAAGCGGTGGCTTTGCGAAGCAAAGCCACCGCACCACGCTCGATCAGCTCGGAAAGCCTCAACTCAGAAGGGCTTCTTCTCTTCCTTGAGAAGACTATCCAGATCGCTAAGAATCACGGCGACCGTGTTAGCAGCCCCGCTCACTTGACGGCCAACCATCGGATAGAGCTCTGCGAGTGCCTCGGACGGGGATTCGTCGTTCTCGCGATACGCCTGCGAGACAAAAAGGTCAATCAGTGCTCCGTCCGCCGCGTAGATCTCCAGCCTGTAAGGGAAGTTCCCGTCTTGATCCACAGAAGCGAGTTTGTAGGAGATTCCGCTCGCCGTGCTTACAATGAAGTCCGTGCCGCCCCGGGCTTCATCCTTCGCCCAAGGCAATAGGTTGGCCTTTGTCGCTCGGTAGAGTTTCCAAAGTAGAGCGTCCCATTCCTCTTCCAAAATTAGAGCCATTACTTCTGGTCCTTCCTAACCTTTGAATACTTGAACTCGACTTCAGCCACGGAGAACCGCTGAATCAGGTTCTCCAATCCCTCTTCTAGCACCTGCGTGTGATTCATGACTTTGGCATTCGGCGTCTTACTGATTCTGCGTTTGACAGTCGCCGCTTCGGGAATTAGCAGTTTCATATCCGATACAACTTCGGCAGACACTATGTTTCCGCCTAGCTTTTCTGCAAGTGCAACAACGTCTGCGAGATGTTTACCCAATTTCACGAGCACATGACTTGATACCGGTACTGAGTTTGCCTGAATTGCACTGTCCAGATCACGTACGAGTTCGCGGACCACTCCCAGCGAGGCGATCAACTCCGATCTACCTATGTCACCCGCGGTTTCAATGATTGCCTGCTTCGTCTGATTCGCTGCTTTCATCGCTCCTCGAGCCTTCCACCAGGTGGCGACTAGGCCGATAATTGTGAGGGCAGACATAATCCAATCGAGCCACGTGATGCCGTCCGACATGCACACTCCCCTCTGAGTGAAGCTTGATCTTGTATAGAGAATTTTGGGAGAGCTACTCTTCTTCGTCTTCTTCGTCTTCTGCGTCCTGCGCATCGATCATTGCCCACTCCGCAGCTGTCGCCCCGCTCGACATCGCATCATCTAGGTCCTGGCCTTCCAAGCCATGAAGAAAATCCCATTCGCTCATCTCAAGTTCCTCTCGCCCCCAGATGACACGTTCGCTCATCTGTCCCTAATCGGAATCGTAGCCTAAGCTGATAGTCGCACAACAATAGACTAAGAGGCGGTTGATTGTGGCAGATTTCCGTGCCGAGCGAATGCCTACCCCCGAGGGAGAAGGACGCGCCAAAGACGCGCTCGAAGAAGCCTGGCGGAAGTTCTATCGCACGAACAAGGCCGTCAATGCGCCCCTCCATGCAGCAGTTCCATTCTTAAGGAACCTCAACAAGGGCTATACCGCTTCCCGGGTCTTTGACCTCTTTGGGTTTTGGGTCTGGTGGCGAATCTGCGGTGGATTCGAAGGTGTACAGAAGGAACTTGGTCTCAGTAGGTCAGCCGTGTTCCGGCGAATCGCACTCTTCCGCGAGGTCTTTGGTGAGCATCCTGACGTGTACGAATTCCCCGGCATAACTGTCGATCCGGTGGCGTTCGCTGCGGGCATGGCTCAGTGGGCGGAAGATCGCAAGGGAAACTACCAGTCTTAAATTGTTGAACTAGAACATCCTTTTCTGTAGTCTCACTTTTGAGTACTACAGAAAGGTTTCTCATGCACCCTTTGCCACCCGCAGGTGAACCTGCTCCGCCCACCCTGAATTCGATCTGGGATGAATACCAGGAACTGATCCTGGCTGATGTCACCGAGCGCACCGCATACGTCTACACAAACGCCTGGAGGCGTCGTGTCCGCTACGACATCGGTGCGCTACCGGTGACCTCGATTGGTCGACTGACAGTCAAGCAAGCCTGGGCGCGCTGGGATAAATCGGCCTCTACGAAGAACGATGCGCTCGCGGTACTCTCTAAGCCCGGATTCACCGATGCAGATTCGAGGCTGGTGTTTTCTCGGGTGCAGTGACGTCGGCGCTCTCTGGGCACGTTGGAACCTCAGGCCCCTGATGTCCTGTCCGTTCCACTGATAAATGTTGTCGCGCCCGGTCGGGCTGGATGGTCAAGAAACAGTGATGCCCGGCGGTGACGTGGAGCGCGTAAGCAGGGCCGCCCATTCCCTCGCCCATGGCCAACACTCGGGCAGATGGAGCCGGAGTTTCCGTGCTGAACGGGCGATGCGCGCGGGTACGTTGATCAGTGTGCGTCGGATCGTTTGGGTGACCGCGCGGCCGAGTTTCTCTGCCGGGTCGGCGATCACGGCGGCAGCACGGGTGAGGTTGTGGGCGATGACCGCGAGGACCAGCCAGGCCGCGTTCGCCGCGTACTTCCCCGACGGTACATGTGCGAGCGCGCTCGCTTTGAGGTCAGCATTGATCTGCTCAATGATCGCGTGATGCCGGTGGGTCTGATCGACAGTGACAGTATCGAGCTCGTCAGGGGTGACGGTGGTGAAGAACGCGTGGAACCGCCACATGTCAAACAGAGTCGGATGCTCCCGGGACGCTGTGGGCCCGAGCTCGGGGATGCGCCGCACCACGAGACGCCCGCTGACCTGCTGCCCCTTTTTCGAGGTGAACGCGGTGTACGGAACCTCGGCGACCTCGGCCCGGGAGATCAGGAGGCCAGTTTCCTTGTCGCGCGTGGAACCGGGATACTCGATCGGTGTCCACGCGTCGCCAGAGATCGACTCGATCGCGTGTCTGATCGATGGGTTCATGCGAACCGTTACCGACACATCGGCACCAGCCTGCTGCGCGGCTGACACCACGGCGTGGGAGTAGTAGGCCGCATCAGCTCGCACCAATTCTCGGCGAGCGCCTGGCATGCGGCGCAGCACGGCGAGTGCGTCACTGACGACGCGTTTGGCTCCACGAGCAGAGCTCGTTGAGCCTTTCCGGAGCCGTTGCGTCACGATCACCGGCGTGCTTTCGCTCGTGGAAGCTGTTGCGAGGACCGCGTTCAATCCCCGTACCCCGGAATATCCAAATGATGCGCCCTGCTTCAGATAGCCTTCGACCTCGATGATGGTGTCATCAACATCAACAAACGTGTACCCATCGGTTACGGGCAGCAGCTTGGCGCTGCGCTGAGCGAGACCGGTGAGAAACCGAGACGCGACCGCGTCAAGCTGCCGAACATGCCCAAACTCGAATGCTCTGAGAAACGAACCCAACGTGGAGGGCGCGTACACGCGATCGAAGAGGCGACCCATACCGCCGTGTCGGAGGAGGCGCATGTCCTCGATCGAGTCAGCGCCAGCGACCATTCCCGCGACCAACGAGGAGACCTTTGCTCCTGCGTTCGCACCCTTGTCGGATGGGACGGTGAGATGCTTGGCGGCGAGATGCGTGAGGCCTGCCCGTTCGGCAAGACGCATCACGGGCACAAGACCGGCGGCGGACACGAGGTTCGCGTCATCGAATGCTGCAGATAGCGCTGAGCACGTGTGGTTGAATTGCATCTGAGAGATGCCTCCTGGACTGGGTGTGGATAGTCGTGTGGTAACGCTATTCTCCCAGGTCAGAGAGGCATTTCCGTTAGCTCAGGCTATAGGTTCTTGCATCATTATCGGTGAATCCGGGCTTAGCGTCAAGCCCGATGCGTCGCGTTTCCTGCGGGCAGTGCTCCCTGCTCTCGCGGCGTGCGGTTTCCAATCCGTCGGATGACGGCCTTGGCACCTTCCATCACCACGAAAACGCCGACGGCCAGGCCAGCTGTCAGTGCCCAACTGTGGAAACCGATGGGGGTTGAGTCGAACCAGTCGTTCATGAACGGCGCGTAGGTGAACATGATCTGCAGAGCCATCAGCAGGCCGGCCGAGATCCACAGGTTGCGGTTCCCGGTAAGTACCCGAACAGTGAACGCGGAACCGTTGAGCAGACGGCAGTTCAAAAGGAAAGCGAGCTGGCCGAGGGCGAGCATCAGGACTGCGGACGTCTGCGCCACGGCGTAATCGCCGGTGCGGTCGCGCTCGAGAAGGTAAACGACGAAGGTCGCGACGCCGATGACGACCGAGGCGGTGAGGACGACGGCGATCGCCCGCGACGACAGGACCTGCTCCGTCGCTGAGCGCGGCATGCGCCGCATGATGCCTGGCTCTGCGGGCTCTCTCGCCAAGGTCAACGACAACGTGAGCGCGGTGACCAAGTTGATCCAAAGGATTTGCACCGGGGAAAGCGGCAGAGCAATCCCCGCCAGGACCGCAGCGATGATCACAAGGGCCTGCGCGCCGTTGGTTGGCAACAGGAAGACTACGGACTTGCGGATGTTGTCATAGATCCGCCGGCCTTCCTCGACAGCGCGTTCGATAGTCGCGAAGTTGTCGTCGGCGAGAACGATGTCCGCCGCTTCCTTGGTCGCTTCGGTTCCCTTGATGCCCATGGCCACGCCAACGTCCGCGAGCGTGATCGAAGGGGCGTCGTTGACGCCGTCGCCGGTCATGGCGACGACCTCGCCGTGAGACTGCAGGGCGCGCACGATCCGCAGCTTGTGCTCCGGGGAGGTACGAGCGTAAACGTCCACGTCACGTACGACCCGGCGGAGTTCGTCGTCGTCCATCGCTTGGAGGTCGGCGCCGGTCAGGGCGAGAACTTCGCCCTCCGCTGGGGCGATGCCCAGCTCACGGGCGATCGCCGTCGCAGTCCCGCGGTGGTCGCCGGTGATCATCTTCACGCGGATACCTGCAGCGTGGGCCTCGGCGATCGCCGCAGTTGCCTCGGGGCGTGGTGGGTCGACGATGCCGATGATGCCGAGGAAAGTCAGGCCGCCATCGAGGTCGCCCAGCACGATATTGTCGACACCGTCGGCCGGGCGTGTGGCTGCGGCCAGCACGCGCAGTCCTTTGGCCGAGAGTGCGTCGATCCGCTCCTCCCACGCCGCCCGGTTGAGCGGTGCGGTGCCGCCGTCGGCAGAGCGCTCGGTGTCGGCTCGGTCGAGAAGGCGGTCCGGGGCGCCGACCACGTGGACGAATCGGGTCACGCCGTCGGGGGTTGAGCCGGTCGGGAGCTCGTCGAGGGTGGCTGCGAACTTGTGGGTTGACTCGAACGGCACCGCGCCGACGCGGGTCACGGCGCCGGTGGCTGCGCCGGCTTTCGCCGCCAGGACGTCGAGGGCTCCCTCGGTCGGCACGCCGACAACCCGCCAGCGGTCTTCCGTCTGTTCGACATGGGCGTCGTTGGTGAGACCGGCGGCCAGCACGAGATCGGAGAGGTCGGGGTGGACGGCGAGGTCGGCGGTCTGGCCGTCGGAGTTGACGACCCGACCCACGGGGTCATAGCCGGTGCCCTCGACTGTGTATGTGCTTACTGCCGTGACGACCGTCCGGGCGGTCATCTCGTTCTGAGTGAGCGTCCCAGTCTTGTCAGAGCAGATGGTCGTCGTGGAGCCGAGGGTCTCAACCGCCTCCATCTTGCGTGTGATTGCGTGGCGTTTAGCCATCTGCTGCACGCCGAGCGCTAGCGTGATCGTCACCAGGGCGGGCAGTCCCTCTGGCACCGCAGCCACGGCGAACCCGATGGCCGCCGAGATGAGCTCATCAACATCCAGGCCGTGCACGAACCAGCCGATGAGCAACATGACAACGGCGAGCACGCCGATGAGGATCGACAGCTGCTTACCCAGGTGGGCGAGCTGTCGGGCGAGCGGGGTGTCCATCTGGTCCTGCTCGGACACGAGCACCGAGATACGGCCGATCTCAGTGTCCCGCCCCGTAGCCACCACCACGCCCTCGCCGTTGCCCGCCGTGACGATCGTCCCTGAGAAGAGCATCGACGTTCGGTCCCCGATGCCCGCATGCGCAGCCACGATCTCATCGCTCTTGTCGGCGGCCACCGACTCGCCTGTCAACGCAGACTCGTCGATCTGCAGCCGCCCGGAGGTTAACAGCCGGACGTCCGCCGGCACCCGGTCGCCGCTACGAACGCGGACGACGTCACCGACGACGATGGTCGCGGAGTCGACCACTCCCCAGGTCCCGTCGCGCCGTACCTGCGCGCTCAACGACTGCATCTTGCGCAATCCCGCGAGCGCCGACGCCGCACGACCTTCCTGGATGAAGCCGATCAGCCCAGTAGCCACGATCACAACAGCGATCACGGTGAAGTCGACCCAGTCACCCCTAATCGCCTTCAGCACGGCCGCCACGATGAGGATGTAGATCAAAACGTCAGCGTAGTGGGCCAGCAGACGCTTGAAGACGGACGGCTCGGGCGGAGTCGGCAATTCGTTGCGACCGTCGCGCGCGAGACGGGATTCGGACTCGCCTTCCGTCAGGCCTTCTGGCCCGCTAGCGACAGCGCGCAACACCTCCCCCCCAGTGATGGCCCAGGACGCTGCGGGCGCCTCGGCGCGGGAGCGGTCGGTCTCAGAAATATTCATCTGGCGTGCTCCTTGGCAGGGTGCGGTTACGCATGATCGCCCGTCCAGCGCACGCTGCGCTACCGCAGTGAGCGAGCGACTGCACTGCTGTCGGCCTCCAGCTCATTTTTGCTTTGTGACCTGTGCGCCGCCGACGCGATTGCAATCCTCTGATTGTAGACACCCGTTTCGATAATCACAATGCGTCGACGTGCCTCACCTAATATGCCCGCGAAACACTTCCGGTGCATCACGTAAAAATGCCCGCGAAACGGAATCATCAGTTTCATGGGAAGTGGGCTATCAATGCGTGCCAGACACGAGATCACACGAAAGTTCGCGAAGCAGTATGCCGCAGCGGCCAAGAAGGAGAAGAGCCGTCTCCTTGACGAGGTATGCGCGATCACGGGCTGGTCCAGAGACAACGCGCGCAGACAGTTACAAGCTGCGCTGAAACCGCGTCGGGTAGGGGCCCGGCAACGTAAGCCGCGCCCGCTGAAGTACTCACATGACGCGTTGAAAGTGCTGCAGAAAGTGTGGGCGTTCGCGGGCGGGATCAGCGGGAAATACTTGGCCGCGTCAATGGAACTCCAACTCATGCTGCTGGAAGCGCACGGCGAACTGGTCCCAGGCCGGGGCAGGTACAGTCACCACGTCGCGGACGAGTTGCTGGCAATGTCACCGGCCACGATCGACCGCTACCTCGCCCCAGCCCGCGCGAGGGACCCACTCCGCGGGATCGCCACCACCACGCCAGGCCCGCTGCTGCGGAACTCGATCACGATCAGGAAAGCCGGTGACGAGATCGAGGCCGTACCCGGGTTCTTCGAGGGCGACACCGTCGCACACTGCGGGCCCGTCTTGAAGGGTGAGTTCTGTCGCAGTGTTGATCTCACCGACATGCACACCGGTTGGACGTACACGCGCTCGATCCGGAACAACGCACACCTGCACATTCGTGACGCCCTCGACCGATTCATCAGCGAAGTGCCGTTCGAGGTGACCGGGGTGGATTTTGATAACGGGTCCGAGTTCATCAACTACGACGTCATCGGTTGGGCTGCAGAACTTGACATCTACTTCACGAGGTCCCGGCCGTACAAGAAGAATGATCAGGCCACGATCGAGTCGAAAAACAATCAGATCGTGCGCCGGTACGCGTTCTACTGGAGGTACGACACCGCGCCTCTGCTGAAGCTATTGAACGAGTTATGGCCGCTGGTGAACGATCGCCATAATTTCCTCACCCCCACGAAGAAACCCATCGGTTGGGCGACCGATCAAAGGGGGCGCCGTAAACGTGTCTACGATGAGCTCGCGACACCATTCGACCGGCTCCAGCGTTCCGGTGTGCTCAGCGCCGAGAAGACCGCCGAGTTGACCGGGTACCGTGACAGCTTGAACCCGGCCCACATCGCTCGCGAGATCGACCGAATCCAGCAGCGCCTCACCTACCTCGCGGCCGAGAAGACTCGCACGCTCGAAGCGATCGAACTCGCGAAAGCACCAAACGCGGCAGCCGGGGTCAAGCCGGCCCGCGCGAGCAGGAAACAGGCAAGCTAAGCTCGAGAATTACGCGGGCATTCTTATGTGAGTCACCGGTG